>DATIIG010000001.1:0-3085 GCA_035479835.1 Saccharimonadales bacterium (SeqCode)
TTTTACTTACCGCCTCGCTCGTAAACGCGGGAAGAAGCGCGCTATCGCCGGAAATCGTTTTTGACAAATCAGCTTTTGCTTTATCCTCCGCGTTTTTGGAAACGTCTGTGAGAAGTTTTGCAACATCATCTTTTGAAACAACGGTTATATCTTTTTTTGTTCCTCCCGAAAAAGGATTATCATTTTTTGCCGCAACGGAAGAGTTGGAACCGACGGTAAATTTGGTGCTTGAGGGAAGATTGTATTCGGTACCGAATGTGGACGCGGTTACCGAAACGTTTGCCGTACCGGGTTTAGTTCCTGAGAATACATCTCCTGATGCGGATGCAACACCGGTATCTTTATCAAGCGTAAATTTCAGTCCCGTTGAAGAAGTAATGGCAGTCCCGGCAGTAAGCGATACCGAGCTACTTGAGTTGTTAAAAATAGTAACCGTTCCTTTTGCATTTGTGCCGGTTTGTTTTTTACCGGTTGCGCTGACGCTATCGGTTCCGTCTTCTGAAACATTTACAAACTCTGCCGCGATAGTATTTTTACCCGGATCAGTTGCGGCGGTTGTTGAGAATAAAATATCCTGGTCTTTATCAATAACTTTCGGAGATACCATAAGCGTTACCTGCGCCGAAAGTGCGAAAAAGTAAAAAAGCAAAAATCCGATAACAAGAATAGCTATCAGAGGAATTGCAAATGTTAATTTGCCCCCGCCTCTTTTGGGAACTAGCCCAAAAGTTTTTCTCAATACTTTGAGGGCGCGGGGAAGTACTTTTCCCATGCCTTGTGTAATAAACGCGGCGTTTAAGGGAAGCGATCTTTTCTCAGCCTGTTGGAGTTGTTGGTCAGGAATTTCTGCCAACTCTTTATCAACCGGCTCTTCTGCTTCTTTTTCGACAAGTTCTTTGTCGGGAGGGGGAGCGGTTTTTGCAACGTCTTCGTCTTTGACAAATCCGAAAAACTCACGATCGTCCTCAGTTTGTTCAGAATTTTCGGTTTGCTCAGGTTCTTCTTTTGCAACCTCTGAATTATTTAAATCATCTGAAATGTTGAGATTTTCTTTTTCTTCAGGAACTTTGGGTTTTTCTTCATCAGTTTCAAGTTTTTCAAACTCTTCCTCAAGTCCGGATTTTTCAATCAGATGTTTTGCCGTTATAATTTCCCGCGGTACTTCAAATCCCATTTGCTCTGCCGCGCCAAACAGTACTGCTTTTGCATCAAAACCTGATGCTAAATTGGTAATTTGCGGAAGGTGAAGAAAGGGAAGACTTTTGCTCCAGGGGTGGGAAATAAACTCCTGCGTTAAATCTTTTTTTCCGTCAAAAAGAATGATGCGCGCGGGCAAAATTTCGGCAGTAAAATGCTTCAAAACCGAGTCGGCTGTTGCCGCTGCCGCGCCTTCAATTGTAGAAGAAGCGCTTTCAACAATTTTTCCTGCGCGAATCAGTGAAATCGTCAGATTTTTCCCCGCAACCTCCGCCAAAATTGCCGAAACCGGCGCGCCTTCTTCTTTTTGAAGCAAATGCGCAATCGCTTCCGAAACGGTGAGAAATCCGATCGGCACCAAATGCAGCTCGTCGCTTGCTTTTTTGAGTTTGGCAAGATACTCCTTTTTTATTTTTCCGTCCTCAACCCATTCGTCTTTCACGCCAAAAACAGTTTTTTGCGTTTCAACGTTTTTGGGAAGATGCCCCTCTGCCCCTGAAATCGCCTCGTCCAAAACATTTAAAAGTTCTTCTTCGCTTACTTTTTCAATAGAAGAGGGAAAAATTGCCTCGTGTTGACCGGCAATGTGAATTTTCGCGTTTTGCGCCTCAAAAATTATCGCGTCCGCTTTTAAGTCACGAAGAATTAAAGCCAGAAAAAATTCCGGCAACTCTTTCTTTTCTAAAAAAGGCAGGGGAAGTTTCATAAATTATCCGACAACAGCATAGAGCCGCTTTTGCTTGGCTCCTAAATTCTCCTGTTTTATTATAGTAAACCTTTTGAGCTCTGCTGTAAACTCAACGTGCGGGCCGCCGCAAAACTCTTTTGAATATTCTCCGATAAAATATATCTTTACGTTTTTTTCGTACTTCTGATCAAACAGTCCGATCGCGCCGAGTTTTTTTGCTTTTTCAACGGGCATCATTTCAAAATGCACGGGCAGATTTTGCTTAATTTTTTCATTGACGATATCCTCAACCTTTTTTATTTGTTCACCGGTCAGTTTTTGATCATAGTTAAAGTCAAAGCGTATTCTGGATGCGGTAATATTTGATCCTGTTTGATGAACGTGATTTCCCAAAACATCACGCAGAGCCTGATGCATCAGATGCGTTGCGGTGTGCCCCATAATGGTTTTTTCGCTATGATCCGCCAAGCCGCCCGCGAATTTCTGTTTTGCACCTTCTCTGGAAAGATTTTGATGCGTTTCCATTTTCTGAGCAAATCCCTGCTCATTAAATGTATATCCAAGACTTTTAATTTGCGTTGGCGAAAGACCGTGCGTGGTATAAAGTACAAACGCGTCGTCTGCTGAAATCTCTGCTGTTCCCATGAGTTCATCCCCGCTTTTGTATTTCTTTGCAATAAAACTTTTTGCCTGTTTGAGGGTATGAGCGTATCTTTCTCCCTCTTCTATAATCGTATTTTTTATTTTCTCAAAATTTTTTACAAGGTCAGGATCGGTTTCTCTATACTGATCAACAATCGTTTCAAGAACCGGAGCTACATCTTTGCCGCCAAGCTCGGAGAAATTATCCAGCCCGCGGCGAATCAGACGGCGAAGAATATATCCCTGATCGGTGTTTGAGGGATCAACATTATTAAGTGTAATAAATACAGCGGAAATAAAATGGTCCGTGACAATGCGCATTGAGCGGGCGTTTTCTTTGTAACTTTTGCCGGTTAACTTTTCAATGGTTTGAATAATGGGATAAAAAAGATTTGTTTCAAACACATCCGGCTTGTTCTCAATTGCCGCCAGAAACCGCTCAAGTCCCGCGCCGTGATCAACATTTTGATTCGGCAGTTTCTCAAACGTTCCTTCTTTTGTTTTTTTATACTGCATGAAAACGGAGTTACTTATTTCAAAAAATCTTCCGCAATCGCA
>DATIIG010000002.1:0-8526 GCA_035479835.1 Saccharimonadales bacterium (SeqCode)
CTGTCACGAAATATAAAACGATTCAAGTTTACGAATCACCCGCTTCGCAGCGAGGCGAGCCAATAACAAATAACGAATCACTTACTTTGGTTGAACTTTACCCGAAGACCGGAAGAACACACCAAATTAGAGTTCATCTCAAATACATCAATCATCCGATATTCGGTGACAGTTTGTATGCCGGGAGAAAAACCGCCAGGAACGACCGAAAACTTTTAAACAGAGTTTTTCTCCACGCTGCAAAAATAACATTTATGCATCCTGCGACGGAGGAGCAGGTCGAGTTCGAAAGCCCACTGCCGGCAGAACTTGAGAATTTCTTGCAAACACTTGCCAAACATGAGTAAAATAATATAGAGGATGGTGAATACAGATGGCCGGATTTGGCGGATTTTATAAAGGAGAAAAGAAAAAACAAAAAAAAGATAAAGGCAACAAAACCGTTTCAGCAGGCGGCATGAGCGCGCCGACGCTGGTAATGCCTGAGATTATTTCCAAAAAGAAAAAAACGTGGTAAGTAAGCGAAAAAAAACTTCTCATTCCAGCAACGTAAGAATTGCGCTTTTTTTTTGTGGGTTTGTCGCCATTTTTATTATTCTGTCGCTTGCCTTCAAAACATTTCTTTTGATTAGAAGAAGCACTTTTGACGGCGCCAACCGCTACACCGTGGCGGTTGTTGAGAAAAATCCCGTGCATATTACGCTTGTTTCATTTGCTCCCAAAAACGATACGATTTCCATACTTGATGTAAAAGGCATGGTGCCGGCTGGGGGTTTTAACGCGTTTGTTGATGTTCCGGTTGACGGCTATATCGAGACGCGGGAATTTGATAGTAGCGATATATCAAAAGAACTTTTTCATGTTTTGTTTCACCCCGGTGGGGAGCACTCGAATATGACACCGATTGACACGCTGCGGCTTGCCGTTTTCGCCCGAGGTGTACCTGCTCAAAACGTCGCTACAAAAACCGTTACAACCGATATGGACAGCCCCACAGTGGACAAAACAATCGGCACGTTTTTTGCGGACTCCACTGCAGTTGCCGAAAATCAGCGAATTGCCGTTATCAATGCCTCGGGTATGTTAGGTCTTGGCAACAGACTTGCACGGTATGTCACCAACATGGGAGGAAATGTCGTTACGGTCCAAACGGCACAAGAGGACACGGATCAGTCAAAAATTTCCTACAGCGGAAGCAGTAGCTACACCGCGCGGAAATTATCGCGAATTTTACACATGCCACTCTCTCAAACTGGCGAAAAAACAGTCGCGGATGTTATAATAACAATCGGAAAAGACAGCACGCGGAATCTCGTTTTTTAATATGATATTTTTGGGCATTATTATCGCGATACTTTTTATTTCTCTTGGGCTTTCTCTTTTGTCGCTTCGCAAACTTTCTCATCAAAAAGAAGTGGAGCACGTCAAAAAGGATTTAAATAGAAGTAGGGTACTGTTTCAGTATGAAGATTCTTCTTCGGTTTCTTCCTCGTCGTAATCCTTGTCTTTTTTTCCTCCGGTTTCTTTGTTTTTGGGTCTTTCAAATGAAAGCGTTGACTTGTCCGGTGAAAAAAGAAATGAGGGTTGGTTTTTATAGCGGTTCGCGCGCTTTATTTCTTTGAGAAAAACCACAACGCGGTTGGCGCTTGTTGCTTTAATATATGCTTCGTATTTGTTGCCGCCCGATATAAACTTGAGAAGCCGTCTGCCGATATCATCGGGCAGCATGCCGATAAACTGCTTTCCCTGCAAAAGAAATATTTTTGAGCGCTTCACCAGAATCTCAAGCGACTCGCCGGTTTGCAAATTTCCTATAATCTTGGGCTGTGCGACATTGATCAGCTCAACTACTTTTGTTTTGCCGGTTTCCTCAAGAAACATGTTGCTTGAAAGCGTTGGTACTGAAGTATTGCGATG
The DNA here is from genome assembly GCA_035479835.1 of Saccharimonadales bacterium (SeqCode). Lineage (GTDB taxonomy): Bacteria > Patescibacteriota > Microgenomatia > Levybacterales > UBA12049 > DATIIG01. Next base: position 1,918 of record DATIIG010000002.1, read on the forward strand.
ATTGGTACTACTTCCCGCAAGACGTTTGAGATTGCGAAGGGCGATGGGATTAAGGCTGTCGAGTTTTAAAACTTTCTGATAGGTGAGTTTTGCTTCTTTTACTTTGCCCAAAATCGTAAACGCGAACGCGAGTCTGTTGAGCGCTTCGGTGTCTTTGGGATCATCTTCAACAAGCTGTTTATTCAAATGAACGGCGTTTTTCCAGTCACCGTCCAAGGCTGTCTGGATTGCTTGTGATTTGGAGGGAGATGGTTGTTTGGGTTGTGTCATGTATGCAAATCTTTGTAGAATTTAATGTCGATTTGATGTTGATTTATTGTCGCAAATTCTACACGCTATCATTGCAAATGTCAATAGAGAAGGGGAATTATTTTTTATGAAAGTAAATATTCAGCACGTTGATTGTCTTTTCCATATCTTCACGTTTTACGACAAATGTCGTTTCGGTAAACGTGGAAACAATTTCAATAATATGAATCCGTTTTGCCGCAAGGCCTGAGAGTAATGCAAAATGCAGATTTGCTGTGTTTGCAAGTTCTTCTTTGTACTGGACTGTGACAGCGACTAAATCATCAACCTGCGATTTTGCTTTGGTTTTAAATTCTTTGATGACTTTGTCTTTTGCTTTTTCGGCAATGATTAGTGTTATTTCCGTCGGTCCTTCGGTAATTGTAAAAATATCAGATGTGGTGAGCTGAAAAGGACTTAATACTGCAATCTTTCTTTGAATATCTGCCGTTTTTTCATAGGTGAGTGCACCAAGAGAAGACTTGATGCTTAAATCAGTTACCAGAACCTCAGGTTTGAGGGGAGTTGCAAGAGATTTTACGTTTTTCGCGAGCCGTGACAGAGCGACAACTATTGTGCCTTTCTGCACGTCTTTGAAAGTGGTTTTTTCGACTGTTTTTTGAATTGTTTTTGCGTATGCGCTTAAGTTAAGCAGTCCGGCGCGCATCGCCTCAAGAGCCACTTCGTCGCTTTGTAGGATGTCAGAAATAGCCTGAGAAACAGAAATCATATAGTTATATTTATTACAAAAATATGTATTTGTAACATTCTACCATAAATTTTACAAATGTCAAGTGCTATGGGATAATTCGAACACTGCCCAAAAATGAATATGACAAGTCCGGATAGGCCACAATTTGGGGCTAACCAGCCTAAAGAAGGCGAGACGACCTTGGCGGATAAACTAAATGGTTTGTTCGAACAGGGAGTTTCTGCATATTCACCCGACGCACAAGCACTTTTGAGAGAAATTGAACACCCAATTGTTATTGATTTAAACGGAGTATTAATAAGCGATCAAAACAATGATGAGGGAGAAAAGTATCCACATCCACAAGCTTTTAATACTCTACAAAAATTGTCAGCCCTTGGTACGGTTTTTTTATGCACAATTTCAGCTCGTCCTTGGGATGAGCAGAAAGACCGATTCGGAGAATGGGGTTTGTGGAATAAAGATATTGTGCTTATGACACCACCAAACTGGCAGCCGCCACATTTCGGATTTAGAGAAAAACGTGAACATCCTATTATTACCTCTTACATTGAACAAATGCAGCAACAGGGACGCGATTATCAGGCAGATGATTTTTTGAATCCTGGAATTAATACTTTCAAACGAATTGCACCGCTTTTTGGCAGATCTTTTGACGTTCCAATTATTGATGATGCATCAGGAAATACGATAACTAATCCGGGAATGAAAGGATTTTTAGTTACACCTTTTGGTGCAAGTAAGAGCTGGACAGAAAATGCACTTAGGTATGGAAGCAAGCCGATTGAAGAGATTATTGAGCAAGTTGTTGACTATTATCAAAACTTAAAGTCCGAAAATGATACACACATAAAGCCGGTTTCAACTGAGAAGTCTACAGGAGAATTATCCTTGTCTAAATTTACTACGTGGGAATTGGGTGAGCTTAATCAAGAAATAAAAAAAGAGCTTTTGAGAAGATTTGATCTCGTAAAAGACGCTGCTATGGATATAAAAATGGGTGAAGCGACACGAGATATACCTTACGTAGAATTGCCGGACATCATCAAAGAGTTAATCGCACACTATGATTTTTACAAAAGAAATAAATGCAGGAAACAACAGTTGTCCGCAAGCATTTTTTCATGTTCAACATTTTCTACAACAAATTCTGTAGATATTCTTGTTGCATTAAATGAATATGATAAATTTGGTTTAAGTCTTTCAAAATCTTATGGTAAAGGGGAGGGGTCCGACGAAGCTTTAATTGGTTCTTACCTTAATCCTGCGGGTGCCAAGAGGATATACAATTTTCAATATATACACAACTCTAGATTTATAAGTGGACCAACTCCTTTTAATGATATTATTGATTACTATCTATCTGCAAATATTTTTCAACGTCTTGCTTTAGCAGAAGATTTTCTAAAACTTGCTGGGGAAATCAAAGATAAAAGTACTCCAATTTCTGAGGCGGAAGTTTAGTTCTATTTCTAATTTTAGCTTTCATCTGATACAATACTACTAATGCCAAATAAGACTCCAAAATTACATTTTGTCATTACCGGGGGAACGATTGATTCGGTGTGGAGTGGGGCACAGGATACGGTCGTTGTTCCCGAGCACTCGGTACTGCCAGACTATTTCAAAGAATTATCCCGAAACCTCAAATTCTACGAAGAGTTGATCTTTACTGAAGTCTGCATGAAAGACAGTCGCGCAATAACTGATGACGACAGGAAAAAAATGGCCAAAACTATCGAAGAGAGCAAAGCAGATAAAATCATTATTACTCATGGCACGTACACCATGCCCGATACTGCAAGATTTCTCAAAGATCGTCTGAGAAGAAAAGACCAAACGATTATTCTTACGGGTTCGATGGTGCCGATTAAGGGATTTGATTTTTCCGACGGACCGTTTAATCTGGGATATGCCGTGGCGCAAGTGCAAAAGTTGGCAAAAGGAATTTATGTCTGTATGAACGCACGGGTTTTTACCCCGGAAGAAGTCGCCAAAAATATCGATGAGGGCAAATTCTACTCCGTTTTCAAAGACGAACAATAATCCTCAAAACCTGCGATGTTATTTTCTCAACCTTTCAAACTCTTTTCTAGACACGTCCGTATCTCTGAGAATTTTTCTCAAAAGTCCCACGCCGACTTTTTCTCCCGCGTGCAGAGGAATTGATGTTTTTCTTCCGTTTTTATGTTCCAAACGAACATGACTGCCTTTTTGTCTGATTTGTACAAATCCTAATTTTTCAAGAAGACGGATCAGGTCGCGGGCGGAGATCGGAGACAGTTTAGGCATAGCTGTGAATCGTTACTTCCTCAACGCCGAAGAAGTGGGAGGAGGAGAGTGGTGATTGCAGTTTTTCTTTTTTAACATCATCATCAGATTCCAAAACGAGTTCTATTGCTTCTTTAATCCTTTCCCGGACTTGTTCAAGAGTTTTGCCTTGCGTATAACAACCCGGTAATTCCGGAACAGAAGCGACATAGATTCCGTTCTCATCTTGTTCAATTAAAACTTTAAATTGTAATTCTTTATATGTTTTTTTCATAACAAAAATATTATAGCACACAATGGAAAGAAGCGCGCGGGATGGGGAGTGCCGTGATATAATAGTAGGCAGAGTTTTGGATTCATAATTCTTAATTCATGATTCATAATTCAAATCTATGAGCGGGCATTCGAAGTGGTCACAAATAAAACGGCAAAAAGGTGTTTCGGACGTCAAGCGGGGAGCGGCGTTTACCAAGTTGGGTAAAGCCATTACTATTGCAGTGAAACAGGGTGGGGGAATCGGCGATCCCGCACAGAATTTTCGCTTAAGACTTGCAATTGATACGGCGCGTAGTGCAAACATGCCCAAAGACAACATCGATCGGGCAATTGCGCGCGCAGTCAACAGAGAAACGGGAGATGTTGAGGAAGTTGTCTATGAAGGGTTTGCGCCGGGTGGTGTTTCTGTCATTGTTGAGGCGGCAACAGACAACTCAATGCGTACAACAGCCGAAGTGAAAAGTATTTTCAGTAAAGCCGGTGCGTCATTCGGTCAGCCGGGGAGCGTGGCCTATCAGTTTGACCAGGTCGGCGAAATATTTGTCGAAAAAAATGGAAAAACTATTGATGATATTTTTCTTATTGCCGCGGAGGCGGGAGCAGAAGATGTAGAAGAACTGGGGGATGAGGTCGCAATTTATACCAAAGTAAACGCTCTTGCCGCGGTGCAAAAAAATCTCGCGACGCAACTGGGTGTTAAAAGCGCGCAGATTACGAGAAAACCGAAAATGCTTGTTGAGGTGAGCGGGGAGCAGTCGGAAAAAGTTACACAGTTTCTTGAGAAACTTGAAGAGCTGGAAGACGTACAAAAAGTCTACGCGAACATTGCCTAAGTCTTATGCAAAAAAACCATTCGGGAATTATTAAGAGGTTTACGTCGCGACTTCATCTGGGAATTAACAAGAGACAGCAGTTTATCATCGCGGTTTTGGTTTCATCGCTCGGACTTTTCCTCTCCGAAAACATTTTTAGCAAAGCAGGCGTTACGATCGCAATTGTGCTTTCTTTTGTAACCGACTTTTTCCTGTACCTGTCACTCAAAGAGGACTTAGAGGACAACTTTTTTCCTCAAATCTTTATACTACCGTTTTTCTATAGTTTATCCTTCGGTTTGTTCTATTTTCTGGTTCCGGCCAGACTTTTGACCAAAATCATCATGACGACCCTTTACGCGATAGGACTGTATTCCGTGTATCTGAGTCAGAATATTTTTACCGTTTCATCGATCCGAACCATCGCGCTTTTGGCAGGAGCGAGGACCGTTTCTCTGGTTATTACGATGCTTTCGTTTTTCTTTTTAACCGATGTTTTACTCTCGCTGCATCTGCATGTTGTCTTAACGTTTTTTCTTTTGTCGCTTTTTTCTTTTCCGCTTATTCTTCACTCAATCTGGACGTATACACTCAGCCGGTCACTCAAAGCGGAAACGTTGTGGGTCGTGTCGCTTACTCTTTGCATCACGGAAATCGCGGTCGTGCTATGGTTTTGGCCCAGTACTCCCACAGTTCTCGCGCTTTTTTTGAGCGGAATTTTTTATATTATTATCTCTCTCTCGCATGTGTGGCTTGAGAGGCGGCTTTTTAAATCGGTCATTTGGGAATATTTGTGGGTGTCTCTAATTATTTTTATTGTTTTATTTTTATTCACCAACTGGAGTTAAAAAAATTTCGGCGGGACAGGGAAGTAGAGGAGAGGGGTAAGGGGCAAAGGGACAACTATATCAAAGTATATCCTATAGTGGATGATATAGTTTGATACATATAAATAATTATAGGACATAAAATTGCATACGAAAATGTGGATAACGTTATTTTCACGAGGCTAGAGCTCTACTTTTCACAGCTTCCCACGGCCAGCATCGCTCGCTGGTCACGCGTCGATAGAGACGCTCGGCCTAGTTCTTACAGCCACTAGTAGCTTTGTCATCCTCGCTAAGTGAAAGTCGGCATACAATGTTAAACTAATTCTAAACGCCAGCACGCCGACTTTCAATTCTCTTTCGAGCGGACCAGCTTCGCAATGCTAAATTAGGTCATAGGATGAAAAAAATACGAAAGTCCAAACGCATCATTTTTGAGGCTAAAATCATATGATTAGATTGATTTAACAGTCTAAATGCGACATGGGTTAGTAACCGGGAGAAGAGAGGGATGCAGACGGTATAGGTAGCGTAAAAACTTTTTCCGATATGAGAGGAGGACGTACTCCATGATACAATTTCTTTATATGATTTGCGATGTGTATTATCCCTCAAAAGAGTCAGGACGTTTTTTGGGAGTTATGAGCAGTCGGAGGTGAGTAAGTGACTATGTCGCACAATAATACTTTTACGACGTCAGCCAGCCTCGCTTGCTCGGAGAAGTGGTTTTATTCTCGTGTCGTTTGACGGGATTTATTTTAAATAATCATATCTTTTCTTTGACGCGTACACTCTTTCAATTCTTTTGTACCCCAAAATCTCGAGTTCTACCATCCCCTACTATGGGGTTACAACTTTTTCATCAAAAAAGAAATTTTAATTTTCGGAGAATTTTTGGAGAAATTATTTTTTGTCCTGAATGTAGATATCAGGCACAAAAACGCCGGTTCTTTCTATTGTGGGTTTTGGCCCCGGCTTTATACGAACGATTTCCTGCCATTCGCCATAGGCGCCCAGATCTTTTCCGTTAGCATCTTTTACCTGGCGATTGCCGGCAGAGACATTGGTCGAATACGTGACGCCATACACATCAATTGTTCTTAAGGGTTGAGTGGGATCAATTCCTTTTTTTCTCAATTCAATTTCGGGGAGGAGACTGTCATCATCCTGCGTAGGAGATTTTCGAAAAATTGTTTTTCCATCGCTGCGTTGTTTAAATGTTATATCATGGACAAGATTTGTGTCGTGGAGGGCGTTGGGATTTCTTGGTTGACCTTTAAGGGAAGTAAGGCCATGATCTTCGCCGCCCAAAACATACCCTTTTATCAATGCTCTGGTACTAATTCCGGCAACTCCCAATGCCGCAGCGCCGGCTACAAGTAAAGCCCTACGAGAGTGAGGTCGATCTATGCGGCGTGGTGAA
>DATIIG010000003.1:0-1576 GCA_035479835.1 Saccharimonadales bacterium (SeqCode)
CTTTTTGCACTTGCATCGGATATGGTTTTGGTTGAGCGCAAAAAAATAGTTCGCATTGCAGGGCATAATCTGGATCATGTGTTGTTTCTCGCCGCGATATTAATTCTCGTGTTCTTTATAATAGGAAAAGGAGCGGTTTTATGAGAGCTTTTCGACACCACGCGGAGTATTATCTTTCGCTTTCGGTAATTTTAATATTCGGCATTTTTATCACGATTCGTTTTGCTCCGGACACCACTCTGCAGATGGCAACCGTAGTGCTTTTGAGCCTGTTATATGTTTGTTGGGGTATACTCCACCATGTATTAAATCACAACATCAACACAAAAATTGTGGTAGAATATATACTGATTAGCAGCCTCGGAATGAGCATTGTGCTATTTTTGCTCAAAGGAGGCCTCGGTTTATAATTTATGAAAGGTGTTATTTTAGCGGGAGGACTTGCCACACGACTTCGGCCTTTAACTCAGGTTACGAACAAGCATTTATTACCTATCTACAATAAGCCGATGATTTTCTATCCGCTTGAAGCAATGAGCAAAGCGGGAATAAAAGAAGTACTTTTAGTGAGTTCTCCGGATCACGCGGGAGATTTTGCAAATCTTTTGGAAGCAGGAGAGGCATTCGGACTACGACTCTATTACGCAATTCAGAAAAATCCGACCGGGGGAATTGCCGACGGGTTATCATACGCGGAAGAATTTGCAAAAGGTGAAAAACTGCTTGTTATTTTGGGAGACAATATTTTTAACTTTAATCTTAAAGAAGTTGTCGAAGCGTTTGAGCAAAAAGAAAAGGGAGCGATGATTTTTGGAGTTGAAAAAGACACCCAGTCAAAACAATACGGAGTTGTTGAAATAAATCAGGACGGCAAAGTAATTTATATCGAAGAAAAACCCGAAACCCCAAAATCTACGATTGCCCAAACAGGAATTTACATGTATGACAAGCGTGTATTTGATTTTGTAAGAAAATTACAACCCTCGGCGCGCGGACAACTTGAAGTTACCGATTTGAATAATTTTTATGTTAAGGAAGGTTCACTTTCGTGTCACATCGTTGACTGGTGGATTGACGCGGGAACTTCATTTGACGAACTCTTGGCTGCAAATAATATGGTCGCGGAAAAGGTAAAAAACGAAGAATTATAATATGAAACTTCTTGTTGCAGGAGGCGCCGGATTTATCGGGTCGAATTTTATCCGCTACATGCTTTCTACTCATCCCGACTACGATATCGTTAACTACGATAAACTTACCTATGCGGGAAATCCTGATAATTTAAAAGACATAGAGGAAAACTCGCATTATGCATTTGTCCACGGAGATATCACAGACCTTGAAAAACTGAATGAGACGATTAAAAAATACAATATCACTCATGTTATAAATTTTGCCGCAGAAACCCACGTTGACCGCTCAATTCACGGCGGGGCAAAAGAGTTTGTTCTGACCAATACACTGGGTGTTCAGATGATTTTGGACAGTGTGAAAGAAAATAAAATTGAAAAGTTTGTCAATGTTTCAACGGATGAAGTATACGGATCTCTGGGACTTGATGAAGACAGAAAGTTTA
>DATIIG010000004.1:0-5811 GCA_035479835.1 Saccharimonadales bacterium (SeqCode)
GCAAATGCGGCGGACATTTAGGACATGTTTTTGACGACGGCCCGACGGAAACGGGCAAACGGTTTTGCATTAACTCTCTTTCTCTCAACTTTACCCCGAAGAAATAAATTTGACAAAAGAAAACCTCTGTGAAACCATGATTATATGGAAAATTTTACTCCAAATCCGGGCGGCTTTGATCAGCCGGCAGCAACGCAACCCGCAACCGCATCACCCGCAGTCGGCAGCTCAGGCGAGCAGGGATTTGTCGCGCACAAAAGTCGCTTCAAATTTCATGTCGGCAACAAAGCAATTTATATTTTTTTCGGGATTTTAGTTCTCCTATCTTTGGGATCAAGCGCGTATATTTTGACTCTGCCGACCAAGCAAAGTGTCGGCGCCGCTGCGCCCGCGGCAAATTCGATTGTTTTACCCACCGTTGTTTTACCGACAGAAGCGGCCGCGCCTTCGCAAAATGTTTTGGCGCTCAAACCGACCGCCACTCCGACTCCGAGACCCTCTCTTGCGGGCTGGAAACTTTTTACCAATACGACATTCGGATATTCTATTCAATATCCGCCGGATTGGAGCGCGTCGCAGAGCGCGACTTCGGATCCCAAAATTCCCAGTTTTCTTGTTTTCAATCCGACAAATGCCACCGGCGGAGCAATGATGGCAATTACTATTTCATCCACAACCCGCACGTATCAAGAGCAGCTTGCGCTTGGCCCTTCGGCAACAACGCCGATAACTGTCGCTTCAGTCAGCGCGACCAAATCACAACTGCAAAACTCGGATGGAGTTGTTTCAGTACAAGTTGTTTTGCCCTACAAACCAACTCAAACGATTGTTTTCGTCGCGCAAAAACAGTTTGAAGATACGTTAACTAATATGCTCTCCACATTTAAATTTTTGCAGTAATTCAAAAGGTTTCATGGGTCTCACGAATTTCGTCAATCCCGTTCTAATCTCCGTTCTTGCGAGCATTGAAACAAAGCGCGTGAAGCATTCTTGAGAGAGCTGTCAGGGGGATTCCTCACAAACTTGTTGAGGAGGGGGTGAAATCACCCGACTAGCGAACGAAAGAATGTAGCGCGACTTTCTGCGAGCCAGTTTGCGCAACTTTGCTGTCAAAGTTGCAAAGAAACATCTAGTCGGTGCAAAAAAAGAAAAAATCCATTTTATTCCAATAGTGAGTTTGGTATAACCCGCGTAATAATTACTTAACCGCGGCGTGGAAGTTGGTGAGAATCCGATATGTTATAAAATAAAGTTGGATCGGAACGGAAAAGAGAAAGATATCCGTCCACAAATGTAAAAACATCGTCACCGCGGCAACAGCAAAATATAGTTTCTTCGTTTTATTTCTCACCATATATGCAACAATAGCCAAAATCGCCGTGTACTCAAAGGCGTGAAAGGGAACAAACATTTTCTGATTGATGCGAAACATATTGGTAAGCCAGAAATCGGAGAGTGAAATATGAAATCCGTACGCGACAAAGTAATCAACCAGATGGTCAACATCAATAAAAAGGCCGAAGATTAACGCGACAATAAGAGCGGGAACAAGCGTTTTTTTCTTTTGTTTACCTATGGTAAACCAAAGAAGATATGCAGCTGCCAGACTTATGATGATATGCGCCGCAACATCAATCAGTGTTTCCATATATCTATCATACATTTTATTTTCCCATCTTGACAAGCATGTATAGAAATGGTTTACTCAAACGGATGAGTAAAATTATTATTGTCGCCGTCGTCGTACTTCTGGTTTTGGGCGGGGGATACATGTTTCTCAAAAACAGTAAATCCGCACCGGCTTCATCAACAACCGCAACAAGCACCTCAGGTAATTCGGGTGGAGTTTTCGGCTCGATAAAAGACGCGCTTTCCAAATCCGTCAGCCTTCAATGTGACTTTACCGATGAGACGGGAAGAAAAACCGTTTCATACATCAAAAACGGCGCGATCAGAGCGGATGTGACCGGACAAACGGCGCAGGAAAACGGAAGCGTGATTATGAAAGACAACAAAATGTGGGTATGGAACGGACAGACCGGATTTATGATGGATCTGTCCTCAGCGGATAAAGGAAATGCCGGACAAAATCAAGCGGTTTCGCAGCAAGAGGAAGTTATGAATAGTCTTGAAAAATATAAAAGCTCATGCAAACCGGCTGTTGTCGCGGATAGTTTGTTTGCCACTCCTTCAAATGTGAAATTTCAGGATATGTCACAAATGATGAAAGGCGTTCCCACGGGAATGCCATCAGGTATGCCGTCCGGAACATCGCAGCAGCAACAGCAGCAAATGCAACAATATCTTCAACAATACCAAAACTCCGGCGCGGGACAATAGCGGCTTACTATGCTCGCAACGCTTCTTATTTCATTTCGCGAATTTCTTGAAGCATTTTTGATTATCGGCGTGTTCCTCGGAATTTCAAAAAAACTCAACCTCAAAAAAGAAAAAGAAATTATCGCGGCAGCAACGCTTGGGGTTTTGGTATCACTTCTTCTTGCAACGGCAACGTATTTTTTCGGCGACCGCGCACGAGCGCTTTTCAGCGAAAAAAACGCGGATATTCTGGAGAGTTATCTTCTGATATTTTCGGGATTTTTTATCGCGTATGTTGTTTTTTCTCTGCATGATGTGATGCGCCGGGGCAGGGGAGCAAAACTTTTGAGTGCGCATCAAAAACTGCAAAACGAAGCGTTTGACGTATCGCTTTTTTTAACGATTATGTTTTTGGTTGTTCGCGAGGGGTTTGAAGTCGCGTTATTTACCGCGGGAGTTTCATTGTTTACAAATTTTTCTCAAAATCTTGTCGGACTGATGCTGGGATTTTTCGCGGCGGCAATGCTTTGCGCCGGCACGTTTCTTGCGTACACAAAATTTCCTATTGTTCACGCGTTTCGGATTACGCAATATTTGATTATTCTTCTGGGAGCATCGCTTGTGCAAAACGGCGTAACACTTCTTTTGTCAACGCGTTTTCATATACAGCTTTCAAATATCATTTCGTTTCATTTAAATTTTTTACCGGACGCGCAAACGGTGAGCGGACACATGTTGCAGAGTTTACTCGGTATTGACCGGGGATTTAGTCTGCCCAGACTCGCGATTATGGTTTGTTACGCTTTGGCGATCTATGTTCTTTTCCTTCGACAAAAATTTTCCCGTAAATCACCGAATATATGAGCGAAGTTGTACAGGAAGAAAAAAAGATACAGGGGCAGGTCTGGAATATCATTGATCAAAATAGGGTTTTGGGATTTTCCGACGCGGTCTTTGCGTTTGCCGCCACCCTTCTGGTTTTGAAAATCGATTTACCCCAAGAAATGCGAATGCAGTTTACCACAAATTTTAGCGCGGTTTTTACTACACTCTGGCCGCAATATCTTGCCAACATCATAAGTTTCTTGGTCATCGGTTACTACTGGCTCAATCACCACGCGATCTTCGGTTTGCTTAAGCGGTTTAACGCAACGATTGTCTGGATGAATTTGGTTTTTCTCATTTTTCTCTCGTTTCTGCCGTTTCCGGTAGATTTATTCGGCGATCATCCCACCATTGCCGGTATTGTAGTTTTTTATTCCGTTTCTTTATCGCTTGTCGGATTTCTTCTTGCGATCATGTGGTGGTATGCATCGGGAAAACATCGTTTGATTCAAAAAACCATGAGCAGTAAAGAGCGCAATTATTATTTAACTCGCACGCTTGTGGCACCCTGCGTATTTCTTCTTTCCGCGGCACTTGTTTTTATCGACACAAGAGTCGCGCAGGTGTCGTGGATTTTTGTCATCATCGGAATTTTACTCGTCAACAAATTATTTGATATTAAACACATCAGCGAAATGGACAAAAATCTTTTGTAATTTAGGATACGACGGAGAGGATCGCGGCGCCCGCAAGGGTCAAAAGAACTCCGATAATTTTAAGAAGCGAAAAGTCCTCATGCAGAAAAAACCACGATAAAACAACTACGACCACCAAATACAGCGTAGAAATCGAAGCGGCAGTTCCCACGGGAAGTTTTGAGAGCGAAAGAACATACGCGATAGACCCCACAGCCATTAAAATACCGATGAGAAGTCCAAGCGGCAGAGATTTGGTCGGGATAGAAAGATTTTTCTGGACAAAATAGAGCGCGGGAACCGCGGTTACAATCATGCCCACAGTCATGAGAAAATTTATTTGATAGGGAGAGAGTTTGCCCATGGCGAATTTCTGTAAAAACGACGCGACGCCGACAAATAAAATATATCCTGCCAGATAGAGAAATCCTGCAAACTTCATAGAGTTATTATAGCAGAAAAGTTTAATTTTGCTTTCTTCTTACCGGTCGGTTCTGTTATACTTGCTCTCTATGAGCGTGGAGAAGGGATCAGGGGAAGGGATGTATCGTGACATGGACGTGGAAGGAAAAACGCGAAAATGGCGAGCGGCTTGTGAGCGTCTTCACCTTAACTCTGAAGTGCCGTTTACTCACCGCGAAATGGAAGTTGCGATTCTTCGAAACCGCGTCATTGAACATTTAGGAACACCCCGTATCCCGCCCACACGAAACAATTTTTGACAACGCATACAACTTTTACTATAATGCTCCTCGCATATGAGATTTGAAAACAGACCCGGCGCGCAGGAAGTCGGCTGCGCCTTAAAAAGTATTAAAACAGAAACAGGCTTTACGAGTAATAAGGCATTCGGAGAGCGCATAGGAGCAAGTGATGCGGCCGCGTCGCAATATATAAACGGAATTCGCCCTCCGCATATGGATGCCATCGGTAATGTTTTCGCGCTTTTGGAAGAAGCACAAATTCCGGATGACAAAAGAGAAGAACTTCGCGAGCGATTTACACAGGCGGTTGTTCCGCATGTTATCTTCGCAGGTCAACAGGAGCAGCATACAACGTATAACCCTTTGGATACGGGAGCAATCCGACAAAGAAGCTTTTTTCGCGATAGAGAAGATCATGTTGCCGTTTTGCAAAATCCTCAAAGACGCGCGCGAGTGTCCGGCGCAAAAAGAATACATCCGATAGCTGACACTCCGCAGGCGCAGCAGCTTAACTCACTTATCGGTGAAGGAAAAAGATTTTCAAGTGCGCAAGATTACGTCGATGCGCATGGAAATATAAGTAGAATGACCGTAACAAATTGGCTGAAAGGAAAAGGGATGAAGCCCGAACACAGAGAAAGACTCAAAGAAATTCTGCAATCGGTACAAAACCCCGCTTGACAAAGAACTTTTGAAAGCATACTATATTTTCAAATATGCAGGAACTTGATCCAAGTCAAAAAGGACCACATTTAATTTCGCGAAGACGGCTTCTCGGGATGGGAGGCGCCGGTTTGGCTGGAGGAATGTCTGCGGTAGCATATACTCATGGACACCCTGACAAAACAGCAGAGTTTTTACGAAGCATTTTCGGAGTAGAAAGAACATCAGAGATGGAAAGCGTAGCCCTTTCTCTTGAAGACAGATACAATCAACTAGCATACCGTCTTGGTTTCAAAAAGCCCTCAGAATTTCTAACCCGCCATGTTGAGCCGATAAAACTTGCAGCAACACCGGTAGAACCCGTAGAAGTTTTTCCGGCAGAAACCGATTCGGCAATAGCAGCGGTTGAAACAATAAATCAAGAAGCTCCTTTTGTTCTTCCGGAAACACATCCCATTCTTGGTAAAGACGGAGAGGGCGTGTGGAGCGCCGACGGGCTTCCGGATCCGGGAACTATGATGGCGTGGACCAAAATGTTTCCTGATAGAGAGCGTCCGAATTCAGCAGTTGCCGTGCTGATTATGGATAAGCGCCATATTAATTTG
>DATIIG010000005.1:0-6086 GCA_035479835.1 Saccharimonadales bacterium (SeqCode)
TACGAGTGCTTTCCTCGTGGCAAAAAAGGACATATGGTTCAGAAACAAGATAAAGACATGCTCAAAGACATCGTTGCCTCCGCAAAAAAACGCGGCTACATCAGCCAAGATGAAATTTTAGGCATTTTTCCAAAACCGGAAGAACATGTAGTGGAACTTGATAGTTTGTATGACAAGCTGTTAAAGCTTGATGTTGACGTGTTTGAATCGGTTGCGACAAATCAGGACGCCGACAAGCCCATAGAAGATCTTGAAAAAGAACTTGAAGCGCTCACCATTTTAACCGAAGGGACAGTCTCCGATCCGGTCAGAATGTATTTAAAAGAAATCGGGCGCATTCCGCTTCTTAACTTTGAGCAGGAAATTTCTCTTGCAAAACGCGTTGAAAAATCGGATAAAGAGGCAAAAAAAATTCTGGTCAACTCAAATCTGCGCCTGGTTGTTTCCATCGCGAAAAAATACGTAGGACGCGGCTTAACACTTCTTGACTTAATTCAGGAAGGAAATCAGGGACTTATTCGAGCCGTTGAAAAGTACGACTGGAGACGGGGATATAAATTTTCAACCTACGCGACGTGGTGGATCAGGCAGTCAATTACCCGAGCGATTGCAGATCAAGCGCGAACCATTCGTATTCCCGTTCACATGGTTGAGAACATCAATCGCTTTTTGAGAACAAGTAGAAAGCTTATGCAAGAGCTTGGCCGGGAGCCGACCCCTGAGGAGGTTGCAAAAGTTTTGGGCATTGATACCGACAAAGCGCTTGAGATTATCAAAATTTCCCAGGAACCCGCAAGTCTTGAGTCGCCGGTCGGGGATGAAGAGGACTCACGTCTGGGCGATTTTATTCACGATACTTCAGCTCCAACACTTTTTGACGCGGCAAGCAGAGAGCTTTTGAAAGAACAAGTCGAGCAAGTTTTGCACAGTCTCTCAGATCGTGAACGAAGAGTTTTGGAAGAGCGCTTCGGCCTCAAAGACGGACGGCCAAAAACTTTGGAAGAAGTGGGAAGAATGTTTGCGGTCACCCGCGAGCGAATTCGTCAAATCGAAGCAAAAGCGCTTCGAAAACTTCGCCACCCTTCGCGTGGCAACAAACTCCGCGACTACCTGGGCGACTAACCCCTTTGCATCAAAGCAAAAAATATCTTATAATACGTAGTTATGGTTGAAAAAGCAGAAATAAAAACAGCGCCACAGGATTTTACCGTCATGATTGATAAAGGTGTATACGGACATGATGGACTTTTGGAGTATGCGTTAAGTGTTGATCGGTGGTTAAAGAACGATCCGAGTTTTCCTCTGTTTCCTCCTAATGATTCGAAAAATATTTTGCACCTTGGACCGGTTCTTGAAGACTATACGTTTCGGCCGGCTCCGCGTCCTTCTGCGCTTTTATCTGCTGTAAGAAAAGAATATGCCGCTTTGCCCAGAGTTCTTAAGCGATTTGTACTTGGAGGAGAAGAAAAATTTGAAGAACGAATGGAAGAAGACGCGCAGAGTCTCGCGAATAAATTAACGAGAGACGAACTGATCAAGTATCTGGAAATTGCAAGAGATCAAGGTAGAATTTCGTACCATGGCAACATACACAACCTCGCAAGGGAAATTGATCCCAACGAAAATAAGATAGATTTAGCAGCTACTCTGGCGAAAAAAGGTGTATTGTTTGATGCGATGCGGTATCGTCAAGAAGTTGAAAATATTTTGTATGCCGGATCACTTCGGCCGACCCTCAGAGACGTGGCAATGCACAAGCTGGGAGCACTTCTTGATTGGACAGAAAGAGTAGAGCGCGATGCAAAAAAACAGGGCACACCGGTCCCGCCGGACTATAAACCGCACGATCCATCTTCTTCCGAAGCGCTCGGGCCCATTTTGAATAGATTTAATTTAGCATATCAACGCGAAGAACTTCCGACATTTGGGGAAGTACTTGAGGAAGCACGAAGTATTTTTACCAAACACGCAGATCCTCGGGATCCGCTTTTGGCGCATCGGTTTGTTACCACGGCCTAAAGGCGTTTTGGGAGAGGAAATTTATCAGCTCTTTTCCTGTTCTGGCGCCGGGGCGAATACGATAGAGAAAAAACCGGTCCGCCTGATTTACCTCAATTCCCGGAATAGTTGAAACCGCAGTTTTAAATCCGGCGTCTTTGACCATTTGAACAGTTTGACTATCAAACGCGCCGTAGGGATACGCAAAAGAAACGATGGGAATATGCAGCAAATCCTCAAGCGTAGTTTTACTTTGCGAAATTTCTTTCTGCGCTCGGTCTTTGCTCATCCCTTTGAGCCACAAATGATGCATGGTGTGCGCCGCGATTTCCACCTGGTTGCTTTGCGCAATTTCCTCAAGTTGAGAGGTAAGTAAAAAATTCGGCGTGTCCAAAAATCCCGGCACCACATACGCAACTACTCTTACATCAGGATAACGCTGGAGTATGGGCAAAACATCCGTATAAAAATCGCGGTACCCGTCGTCAAAGGTAATAATAATAGGTTTTGGAGGAAGTTTCTTTTTCCCCTCAAGCACATCCGCCAGACCTGAGGGAGTAATAAAGGTATAATTGTCGGCAATTAACGTTTGTAATTGTTTTTCAAACACGGAGGGGACAATATCAAGCGATTGTCGTATTGTATCTTTGGGATCTTTGACATACTCAACGTAGTGATAGAGAAGGATCGGTACGCGAAACGTTGCCGAGGGAGTGCTTGTTTCCAGTTCTTTTTTTACATCAAGCGGCAGATTTTTTTGCGTATTTCGCTCGTCAATCTGCGGAGGTCTTCTATAGAGTGTCAAAAGAAGCGAAGCAATGACAATTACCGCAACTGCGCCCAGTATGATAAATAGTTTTTTGGGAAAACCCGAGCGTGTGCGCCGAAGTTTTTTCTTTCGCCTTCTCATGCAAAAGCGTTAGTAACCGGGAGCCGATTGTTGTTGGGTCGAGCTACTTGACGAAGGAGCGCTATAGCCGCCTCGTTTGGAAAGGAAGAAATAATAAATCGCGCCGTAGACAATCGCGCCGATGATCAGATAAATAACAATCCATTGCCACAGAGGTCTTTTGCCGTATCCGTAACTCTTTTTTTCTTCTTCTGCCACGCTTTCAGTTTCGCACGAAATTTATTTTTTGTCAAGTTTGGTACAATAGAAGTATGGAACAGGCAACGTTTGGCGCAGGATGTTTCTGGTGCACCGAGGCGATTTTCAAACGCTTAAAAGGCGTTGAAAATGCAGTATCAGGGTATGCGGGCGGCACCATGGAAAATCCTACCTACGAAGACGTAGTGTACAAAGATACCGGTCACGCCGAGTCAATTCAAATTACGTTTGACCCGAGTATTATTTCTTATGAAAAACTTCTTGATGTGTTTTGGGCAACGCACAATCCCACAACGCTTAATCGTCAAAATTACGACACCGGCCCCATGTACCGCTCGGTGATTTTTTATCACAACGATAACCAAAAAGAGATAGCGCAGCGTTCAAAAAGAGAGCATCAGAAAGATTTTACGGACCCAATTGTTACCGAAATTGTTCCGTTTGAAAACTTTTATCACGCGGAGGAGTACCATAAAGATTATTATGATAAAAATAAACAGGCGCTGTATTGCAGCTTCGTCATTGATCCCAAAATTCAAAAACTTCTCAAAGAGTTTAGAAATGATGTAAAAGAGGAATACAAAGGTTAAGGTTTGACCAGATGCCACGTGCCGTTGACTCCGTCACCCATGACATCGCCGGCTTGAGCATCTTTTTGATAGTAGTAGAGGGGCATGCCTTTGTAGGCATATTGCATTGATCCGTCAGCGCGTTTGATAATCGTCACATTTGCAGGAAGTGCTGTTTGGGCACCTACTATATACGGAGGCCAGACCGTTGCGCAATTTCCGCTGCAGTTACTGACCCCGCTTTGATCTTTGTCAAAAATATAGATGGTCATGCCTTTCGGATCGGTGAGATAGTCACCTTTTGCAGTATTTGTTTTGGTCATTACGACACTTGCTGCCGATACGGTTGCTGAGGAAGTAGGAGTAGCTACCGCGGTTGAGGGCGGGGTGTTTGGAGAGTAAAAGCCGCCCATCAGGGATGTAATTTTGTGTCGTCCCGCATACAAAACTCCTGCGATAACAATAATGATAACCGCGACAATCAAAAGCTTCTTCATTACACGTAGTATAAAAAGGAGAAAAAATTCTGTCAAGAAGCATTTTCGCGCTTACCGATTTATTGCTCAGCTGCCGCAGTTTTTTTACATGATTGTTTTATCTTCAACGTATGAGACAGCGTCATCCGCAGTCTACAGGTAAAGGCAAACAGACTAACATCATGAAGAATGCATATCTTGCGCATAGCAAAAAACATGAAACGCTCAAAGGCGAGCGCGTGGATCTACTTCCCGAGTACAAAAAACACAGCGGCTAATTTCCTCTTGCTGGATTTCTCCATTGTTTATGGTAAAATAAATGAACATTCCCCTGTAGCTCAATGGTAGAGCAGGAAGCTGTTAACTTCAAGGTTCGAGGTTCGAATCCTCGCGGGGGAGCAAAGAAAGGAGGTAAACTATATGAACGGAACAGTTAAAACAAAAACAGATAGAGGATTTGGATTCATCTCCAGAGAAGGAGAAGCCAAAGATCTTTTTTTCCACTCTAAAGATTTGGTCGGCGTTACTTTTGACGAACTTCAAGAAGGAGCAAACGTAACCTTCGAAGTAGAAGAAGGTCCAAAAGGTCTGAGTGCAAAAAACGTAAAACTTGCTTAACCAAGTGTTAGCAAGTCAAGGTTGAAAATAGTATAGGCGCAGAGGCTTGATAAAAGTTCTCAATCCTTCGACTGGGCGGAGCAAATATGCGGCTATTTATTTTTTCCAAATAATCCGCGAAGCTCAATTTTTCCCTGTTCAAGAACTATCTTCCTTTGTGTTGGCAGATTTTTGCCCGCACGTTGACTTCAGGTATTTTTCAGGTTACACTGCAAAAGTTACCACATAAAAGATACGCAACAGCGCGTATTGTTTTGTGTTGTTTGCACGTTAACAATTTGTTGCGAAACCATCTCTTTTTTCGTCTGTTCACAAGCGAACAGAACTAAAAACGGTTTTCCTGCGGCTCAATGGAGAGAAAATTTCTCTTCGTCGGGCTGCAGTTGAAGCCGCTTTTGAAAGGAGAGAAATTTTAGCGGTTCGGAAAACTACAAAGTAGTTTTCTCTGTAGCAACACAAGCAACTTCAAGTCACAAGTCCGTAAAAGGAGACGACGTTGTTTTTCGGACGAATCTGCATACTCGTGGTGGTTTTCGGTTTTTTCCTCGGCGCGGTTCATGCGACACACGGATATTCGATTTCCTCGCCCACGTGTTTTGTTGAGCAGTCCTCATGTTCCGGTTTGACCACCGATCAATCCTGGTGTCCGCCGACGTTGGCAGCGATTGGGCAGTGCGGTAATTGTGCATTATACGGAACGGCTGCAAATTTATGTCCGGGAAACAGCCCGCCGACCCCAACTGCTTCTGCGTTATCACATCCACCTCCGCCTCCGCCTCCTCCACCCCCGAACAATCAGAATAATCAGGGCCCAAACGTAGCCAACTGCGCGCTTGCGCCCCAGATCGCGTCCCAGTATTGTTTGGGTGGAAACGGTTCAGGTGGAAATTCGAACGGTTCTGGCGGCAACTCCGGTGGAGTGAATACATGCGGGTTGGTAATGACCATTTCGTGTCAGGGCACCAATCCCGGTCTTTGCGGGACGATCTTTTTGGTCGGCTCCTGCGGAGGGATAAATATACCGCCTGCTATTAATCCGCCACCCATTATTACGCCGCCGCCAAATATTAATTCGGCGAATAATTCGACCAACCGGACTAATAATTCCCGCCAGCAGAGCCCACCCCCGCAGAACTTTCTTCATTGTTCGATCAACGGCGACGATGCAGAAGTTCCCGCGAGTTTTGGTAGCTGTTCGGACGCCGCCAAAATCATGACGCCTCCGCCTCTTGACGTACCATTCCTAAGCCAGTATCAGGGCCTGGAGTCGTCTAATTACGACTGTGGACCAGCGGCAGGGGGAATGGTGATTGAATA
>DATIIG010000006.1:0-20214 GCA_035479835.1 Saccharimonadales bacterium (SeqCode)
CTGTTACAATATCTCTTAACACATTTATGAGCCTTCACAAACACGTTGCGGGAGCTTTTGCGAAATCAACGCGAAAAATTGCACTTCACTCCGTGCAAAAACTCAATCAACCGCAATCCCTGCTTATCATCCCCGACGGCAATGCCAGATGGGCAAAAGCCAACAACAAACAGACGGTTGAGGGACACATGTCTGGCAGTCACGCACTCGGAACACTTTTGGAACAATTTCTGCATCTTGATACAAAAGTTGTGGGCGTGTGGGGGTTTTCCGAGGATAACTGGAAACGCCCGAAAGGTGAAATTGACGGCATTTTCCATGTTATTCATGACGCGGTTATCACCAATCTCCCCAAGTTTCACAAAAACAAAGTTAAATTTCTTGTTCTGGGCAAGCGCGATCAAATGAAAAAAGAATTTCCGTATGTCGTGAAAGCGATTGAAAAAGCAGAACGTGAAACAGCCAGATACACCAAAAAATGTCTGGCGCTTTTTCTGGATTACGGCGAGCGGTATCAGCTGGAGGAATTTGCAAAAGCCCGCGCAAAAAATCACAAAGGAACCACCTATGAACTGCTTGTTAAAATCAATCGCGGTCTTCCCCTTTTTGAAATGGTTGTTCGAACAAGCGGCGAACAGCGGCTTTCAGGATTTGGACCGCTTGCGTCTTTGGCGGAGTTTGTCGTGATTAATAAAAATCTTCCCGAAGTCGGGTACCGAGATATTGTCGGCGCGCTTCGCGAATTTTCAAGCAGAAAACGCCGATTCGGCGGCCGCCCCGACACAAAGCAGCTCAATTCCTCCTCCGTCTTCTCCCTTGCAACAACTTCCTAAACTACTTGCAAGTCAGCTTAATATCGTTATAATGAACAATTGTTATGCTTAGTAAAAGCGAAGGAGAACAATATAGCTGGCAAATTACAAATGCACGCAAGCTGGAGCGTTCCGGGCTTGCTCCACGTCCTGTTGTATATTCACCCGAACAGTTAGAACGATTCTCATATGTGCTTTGTACAACACAAAAACTATATGATGATGCACTACGCCAGCGTACAGGAGCACGTGGCAGCATAGAGCAAGAAATGCCCACAGCAAAAGGCCCTAAAACCAACCCGCCGATATCTATTAATTTTTCTTATGATCCGACATTCTCACAATCGGCATTCAGATTTTCATGGCAGTACTATCCCACACGAGAAGGTTTTATGGAAGAAATGATTGAAACTGACGAGCTTATGCTTGCGGTTCCGCGAGTAACGGTCAGCGCTTATTCCCTGGAGAATGTTTTAGGCTTTATCGGTAACCCGGATGCAAATATTGCTAAAAAAATAAAAGTTTTTACTCATACCGTTTCTGACGAAGCTATCGGTAACTTGATTGTCATAAGTCTTGCAAGTTTTGATGCGCATGAACTTATGGATCAACCGGGTCTTCAAAAAGAAGTGTAAGTATCTCTACTAAACTAAAAAAGCTCTCTCTCCACCAGTTTTCCCAGCCGTGGATTCATTTGATAATGAATATTTGGAAGTAAGCTAAACTCCATTGACGCGCCCTCATTATTGATAAAAGTAACGTGGTCAACCGCTCGCCCCAGCCCTTTTTCTTCACGTTCTAGCGAAAATCTTCCATTTCCGTGACGGATAAGTCCTTCAAATGCCAACTCCGCCAAAGAAGCTTTCATGCTATGAAGTCGTCTTGCTTCATTCTCGTTTCCTTGTGTATGTTCCTGGTATGCAGCTTTACTTGCATCACGTATCTGAACAATAAGTCTGGATATATATTGAGATGGTGGTTCTTCTTCAAAATTATCTGGTTTGCCGATAAGTTCAGCAATATCTCCTTTGTGTATCCGCGCTAAATCTCTAACTTGTGAACGACCCACAGCCGGTCTTTGCTCCCAAGTGGGTTGATCCGATTCCGGCTGTTCAAAAGAAATAGTTATTAAATTTGCTGAAAAGGCAAACACCGGTTCTCTCGGATCGCCAGCAAGAGTAACACGAATAGAATCTTCTCCTGCTTTTCGCAATGTTAATGCATGAACTAAAGCACTGTGCATATTTGTACGAAGATTATCCAGCTGGGGTTGTTCTGGGGCTGAAACTCTCCTTCTTCCATTCATTAAAACTCCAAGACGAGAAGTAAGATTGCGAATATCGTTCTCGACAACAGAAACTTCGGAAATTGGTGGTCCGCCCTGCTCACTGCCTGTAGTCATAATGAGGAATTATATCACACTTAGGATGATTTTATGGTACCGGAAACTTAGCGCAGAGAGATTTGACTTCTTTGGAAATTTTTTCCAGTTTTTTGTTCCTCGCGATTTCCGCGCGATATTTTTTGAGAAGTTCCGAGCGTTTTTCTTTGTCATCTTTGGGCAGCATCCAACCGTTTACTTCACTGATAACTTCACTATACCAACCCGCGATTTTTTTCATTTCTTTCTCTTTCATTCCCCGTGTCGTTATTGCCGGAGTTCCGATTCGCACTCCCGATGCAAAAAGCGGCGGCATCGTGTCACCCGGAACGCCGTTGTAATTGGTCACAATATTTGCTTTTTCAAGCGCGATTGCCGCGACTCTGCCGTTGACGTTTTTGCTCCTAAGGTCAATGAGAATTAAATGATTATCCGTTCCCCCACTGACCAAATCAAATTTATATTTCAAAAGTTCCTGCGCCAGCGCTTTTGCGTTTTTTACTATTTGCTGTCCATAAACTTTAAAGGAAGGCAAACTTGCTTCTTTGAGCGCAACCGCGATTGCCGCGGTTTGATTATCATGCGGTCCGCCTTGCAGTCCCGGAATAATTGCCGTTTCAAGTCGCTTTGGCAAATCGGGATTTTTTTTGAGTCCTTTTGCCGTTACCATAATCATCGCGCCCCGCGGCCCGCGAAGCGTCTTGTGTGTTGTCGTTGTGACAATATGCGCGTACGGCACCGGAGAGGGATGCGCGCCTGCCAGTATCAAACCGGTAATGTGCGAAATATCCGCCATGAGATAACATCCCGCTTTATCCGCGATTTGCCCGAAACGCTTAAAATCAATAATTCTCGGATACGCCGTGTAGCCGCAAATTAAAATCTGCGGTTTTTCGCTCATCACTTGTTTTTCAATCGCGTCGTAATCAAGCAAATTATCGGCTCCCAGATTGTAATGCACCGCGGTAAAAAATCTTCCCGACAAACCGAGTTTGTGACCGTGCGTGATATGCCCGCCGGATGTTAAGGCAAGCCCCATGATTTTTTCTCCGTTTTGAAGTGCGGCCAAATATACTGCCGAATTTGCCGGAGACCCCGAAAGCGGCTGGACATTTACATAGGGCACACCGAAAAGTTTTTGCGCGCGCTCCTGCGCAAGCATTTCCACGCTGTCGATAAATTCATTTCCCTGATAATACCGTTTTTTGGGAAACCCCTCTGAATATTTGTTGGTCAAAACAGTTCCCAGCGTTTCCATCACTGCTTGTGACGCGTAGTTTTCCGAAGGGATCATTTCGAGGACTTCTTTTTGGCGTTTTTCTTCAAGTTTAATGAGGTGATAAATGGCAGGGTCGGTTTTTTGGACGTTTTTCAGCATTTCTCAAAACCACTATATCGCTCTATGCAATTTTTTGCAAGAGGGAAAGTTACTTTTCTAAATCAAGAAATGTAAATGAGTACTGCCCTTCTTGGTGCTTTTCTTCTTTTAGTTTTTTGCGAAAGATTGAATAGTCCGGAAAAAATGTGTCGGCACCGAAGTCTCCTTCAACAATGGTGAGATACAGTTTGTCGACAAACGGCAATGCTTGTTCAAAAATCTGCCCGCCTCCGAAAATAAAAATCTCATCCGATCCGGGACTTTTTTTTGCAAGCTCCAAAGCTTGCTCCAAACTGTGAGCTAAAACTGCTCCTTCAACTTTGTAGCCCGCGTCGCGGGTAATAATAATATTTGTTCTTTTTGGTAAAACGCGGCCGATAGACTCAAACGTTTTTCTCCCCATGATAATCGGGTGTCCGGTTGTAAGTAATTGCATGCGTTTAAAATCCTGTGGAATTCGAAACAGCAAATCATTATTTTTCCCGATTCCCCGTTTCTCATCCATCGCCGCGACAATGCTGATTTTTGTAGAATGTAGCATGTATTATGTATTATGAATGTAAACTTTTTATTAACCCGTTTGCCAATTTGCTTATCACAACGGTATTTTCTGCGGCGTTTTGGAAATCGGTTTTTGAAATATATTCTAAATCCCGAGCAATAAGGAGTTGATTTTGCAGTTCGGTGATTGATCCAAGAGACATATAGAGAAATTGCGCTTTTTCTTTTTTGCTTTTTCTTGAAAAGCCTTCAGCGATATTGCTGGTAATCGATACAACACATCTTCGCATTTGATTTGTCAGCCCAAACCTCTCCTCGTTAGGGAATGACTTTGTTATTTTATAAGTGAAAAGCACTAGTCGATGTCCTTCTTTCCATGCGTTTAGATCAGTAAACGATCTTATTTTGTTATTCATACTACATTCTACATACTACTTACTACGCTCAAAAAATCCTCCCGCGACGGTGAGGTCTCCTTTGAGGAGCGGGTGGGGGTCGTAGTTTTCCAGAATAACGTCTTCCGGTTTGAAATCCGAAATAGTTTTTATTTTTTTCGCAAAAGAAACTTTGGGAAAGGGTTTTGGTTTTCTTTTGAGCTGTTCTTTCACCTGCTCAATATGATTTGCGTAAATATGTGCGTCGCCGAATGTATGCACAAACTCCCCCGGCTTATATCCGGTAATTTTTGAGAGAACCAGAAGTAAAAGTGAATAACTTGCAATATTAAACGGAACGCCCAGAAACAAATCGGCGCTTCTTTGATAAAGCTGCAAATGCAATTTGCCGCCTTTTTGACTTATCTGATACATGTTGTGACAAATCGGAAATCTGCTCGCGTCTTCATACGTTGCCATTGTGTACAGATACTCGGGGTTCCACGACGTGACAATTAAATTTCTGGCATACGGATCGGCTTTCAACTCATCAATAACAAACTGCAATTGATCAATGGTTCGCTTTTTTTTTGTCGGCCAGCGCCGCCACATTTCTCCGTAAATCCGAGGCAAATTCCCCCATTTTTCTGCAAATTTATTATCATTTTTTATTCGTTCGATAAATTCGTCTTTGTTCGGCTCTTTCCCATGTGCCATCTGCCATTTGCCATACGCTTTAAAGGGGTAGTCGTCCCAAATATGTACGTTGTTATCGACCAGATATTTGATATTTGACTGTCCGGACATAAACCAATAGAGCTCGTGCAACACGCCTTTCCAATAAACTTTTTTTGTTGTTAAAAGCGGAAATCCTTGCGATAAATCGTAGCGCGTTTGGCGTCCGAACACACTATAAGAAACCGCGCCCGTCCCGCGGTCAACATTTTTGACGCCGTTTTTTAAAACATCTTTGAGCAGGTCAAGATATTGATATTCCTGATGTTTCATGCAAACACAATCTACAAGTTTTTCGCTTTTTCTTTGTACTCCTTGGTGGGCTCCATAAGCGAAACAGTATTTCCTTCCGTATCCTCAATTCTTGCGTACAGTCCCACATTTGGGACCGGCATTACTTCGGAAATGACTTTTCCGCCGGAGCTTTTGACCTTTTCTAATGTGTCTTTTATGTTATCAACCGCAACGGTCAAAATCGTGTGTTTTGCTGTCGGGTCTTTTTTCATCATGCCGCCGTTGATCGCGCCTTTTCTTTGGGGCATTCCTTCTTTGTCGGTCTCCGTCGTGTGTATCATGATGTAATTGCCGTACTCGCCGCCCATTTCGGTAAAATCCCAGCCGAAAACACCACCATAAAACTTTTGCGCTCTTTTTGTATCATCTGCAGTTAGTTCAAAATGTACTACGCTATTCATATTTATTCACCCCCTTTTTAATAACCCAATATTACCAATAAACAAATAGACAAATCAATAACGAAAATGCTCGAATGTCCTTTTTTCAGCACTTGAACAAAGGGCGTGAAGGTTTTGTGAACGAACGTTCCAGGGGGATTCCCTGCAAACCTGTCAGGGAGGGGGTGAAATCACCCGGTAAGTGAGCGAACAAAACTAGCCCGACTTCACGTGCTGAGAGTTTCTGCTTCTCTTGTCGGTACAAGAGAAGAAAAGAAAAAAAGTTTAATGCATTTTATATCTGTTTCTCCCTTTTCCTCGCAGTAACTCTTCCCCCCTGCCACTGTCCTCTGTACATTGAACCGCCACCGAGGACTTCGCTGAATTGGATATGAACAAAGCGCGCGCCCAGTTCTATTGTTACGGGAACCGGGCCTTCGTTTTTCAGGCCGAATGTTAAACTGCCGCAATATCCCGGCGGCACATTTCCCG
Source organism: Saccharimonadales bacterium (SeqCode) (assembly GCA_035479835.1). Lineage (GTDB taxonomy): Bacteria > Patescibacteriota > Microgenomatia > Levybacterales > UBA12049 > DATIIG01. The sequence goes on from DATIIG010000006.1 coordinate 6,348, forward strand.
TGCGGATAAATAATCCTGAACGATAAGTAGTTGAACGCGGAGTGATGCTGGCGGTTAAATTATCCGGCATGTTAACGCACTCAATAGTTTTAACAAGAAAAAACTCATTCGGTTTTATCGTGATGCTCGTTTTTTTCTTGTCACCGCAGCGAGCGATAAGTTCCACGTTTGCGGTTTTTCTATGCGTTTCGCCCAAAAAGGCGTCGCCTGAAATTTTGTACACTTCCCCAAGCCGCAGATCAAATCCCGCGCCTTCGGGAGTTTTCAATTCCCGCTCGCTCAAACCCTCAACGAGATTTATTTTTTTAACAAGCTGTAAAAGTTTCTTCGGCCCGAGTATCATATGTTTGCAGATGGCGGATAGCTTATGGCTTATGGTTTTTCTATACGCTATATGCTATTTGCCATACGCTGAAATATTTCCAATGATTTGCTTTGTTATCTGCTCCACTGACTGCTCCGCGTTGACTGATGTAATTTCTTTCGGGAACCGCTCCAGAAGCCACATGTATCCGGAAACTACTTTTTCAAGTTTGTCCGCTTTTTCATAAATTTCTTTTTCTTTGTGAAGTTTTTGGAGTCTTGCAATCGCCGTTTCCATAGAAACATTCAAATAAATTGTCAGATCCGGCACGGTGAACTCGTGATACATAGAGAGTATACTTTGCGCACACAGAATTATTTCCGCGTTTTTGAGATCATATTCTCCGCCTTTTCCCATTATTCTATCCAAAATTCCGTACGGCACCGCCGACCAGAAACACCGGTCCGAAATTACCACTTTTCCCGCTTGTAAAGCAGGCAGTATCAGCTCCTCATGATGAATGGATCGCTCCGCCGACATCAGATACTGGAAAGCAACGGGCGGAATTTTTACTTTTCCCAAAAGCACATCCTGAATAAGTTTTCCCACAAATCCCACACCTTTTCGCGGCTCGCCTGTTTTGATAACTTCTTTTCCGAGACTTTCAAAATGCGAAACAAGCTCGTTAACTTGCGTAGTTTTGCCGCTGCCGTCAATTCCCTCAATGGCAATATACAGCCCTTTGCCGCTGTTTCTTCGAAAATCAATATCAAACGCAACGTGATACAACATAGTGAATACTACAAATATATACCAATACTACCATTACATACCAATAATTCAATTGTTTTTCGCTCTGGTCTTGTTAATTATACTACTTATTATGGCAACTATTTCTTTTCCTTCCCGAATTATTGGAGCCGTTTTTTCTTTAATAGATTGCGGGTTTGTGTCAGCTGTCAGATTTAGCCAGAAGTTTGTTTCTTTTCCTTCTTTTCGGACAATAGTAAAGCAATGAATAAAATCTTTCTTTGTAATTGTTCCGTCTGCTTCCTGATCGTTTGCTCCCATTGAGGTGACCGAACGAAGTATTTGTTTTGTGATTACATCATTTGACAAAGTTTTTGGCAGCATGTTGATTAGTTTTATCACATCAACAATAAACCAATAAATGCGGTCATGAATATCATATTGTTTTTTTATTGGAATATTTGTAGTATTTGTGGCATTTGTAGTATTTGACATTTTGTTACTTTTCCTCGTGAATTCTACTCTCATTCGGCCCCTCTTGTATTTTATATTTTCCCGTTTTCTTTTTATTGTACGGCACGGAAGCCTTGCTTGAAAGCTGCTCAAATGTCATCGCGCAAATGCGCATTCCAACAGTCAGCGCGACCGCCATGCGTCCCAGATTTCCCAGTTCCAAAACGCATTTTCCGTCCCACCCCGGATCAAAAATACTTGCAGTGGAATGAACCACAATTCCGAGACGACCAAGTGATGAGCGTCCTTCAAGTCTTCCCATCAAATCATCGGCAATTGTTACGTGCTCCAGCGTCACCGCCAGAACAAAATCCCCCGGCTGCATGATAAACTGCTCGCCGTCTTTTATTTTTATTTCGCTGGTTATTTCATTGCTGTAATCTTTTTTCGCGGGATCAATATATGGTTTTTTGCTGTGTTCAAAAACACGGAAGACATTACCCAAACGAAGATCGATAGAACATGAGCCGAGTTGCGCGGCAAAATCGGGCTTGGGAATGATTGAAATCCGATTATTTTTTAAAGCGGCAGTAATATCGCGGTCCGACAAAATCATAGAAAGACTATACCACACTTTCAAATCTATTGACAAATAACTTTTTGCATGAAAAGATACATACATGAAGAGTTTTTCACGGCGGATGTTTACGCTCAAACTTTCGGTTTTTCTTCTTTCACTGATTGCGCTACTTTCATTTGGATATTTTGGATTTAAAGCGTTTCAGAAACCCCCGCAAGTTCACGCCGCAGGAACATCGTATTCCGAAACATGGCAGGATGACGGACATGTCCGCAATGTCCTCATTCAAAGAATTTACCCTGTCAGTTCTATTGATCAATGGTATGGAGCTGCGATTGATGTTGAAGGATGGACTGTCAGCGGAACTATGGGAAGCAGTGCGTTTTCCGAAACTTGGACGCCACAAACCATTGCATATAACTGCTGGGATAAATCAAATCCGGCATACCTTCAACCCGGTTATCATACCGCGCCGTGGACGTGGACAGATAGTTTATGCGACGCCAACCGCACCGGTAATGCATCCAATGTTGTGGTAACCAAATGGACGGTCACCGGCACTGTCCAATAATGTTTCTCCGATGAAACACGAGCAACCCCTCATGTACAGATGTGACACATTATTATCAAAGTATTTGTTCCCTGTTGTTTTGATTTCTTTTCTCTTCTGCGCCGGCGTTTTTACTTTGATACTGTGGCGAAACGCACACCCTTCCAAACTTGCCCGGTTTCAAAGTCTTTCGCAAAAATTTCCTCCCGGCTCTATTCAGGGACGCCGCTTACGCGCGGTTGCCGGCGCGCTTGAGAACGGAAAAACAACATATTCCTATTCTTCGCCTGCACTTCCATTCGGCGGAAAACCGGGCGATCCCAAACCGAAATAACTTTGAGTTGAGCCATTGTGCAAAATACTGTATAGTGAAAAAGGATAGGTAACACAATGAAACGATTTTTAATTTCTATCTTCTTCATATGTTTCGCGCTTTCTTCCCGTTCCGTCTTCGCGCAACAACCTCCTCCCGCGGATAATATCTTTCTTTGTGGCACAGGAGCAATCAACTGTTCGGGCACAAACGTAACAACAACGCCCCCTCCCGACAATACACATGTTATGCTTTCTATAAACCTTGCACTTCAGGGCATCGGAAATTTCGGCAGTAACCCGAGCCCGATACTAACAAAAGGAAATTTGAACCCGCTCCATCCGACAAGAGACGCGGCAATTCACCTCTTTAGCCCCGCGGGCGTTCCAATAGCAACGCTTTCAGGCAAGGTAACATTTGACAGCGCGAGCAAAACGTTTAAAGGCAATATTGACTTGGGAAATTTCTATCCCCCGACATCGGGTGCAACCACTTCCTTTATTGCGTCTGATTTTGCTACAGGCTTTGTAACTTCTGACACGCCGCCGCGCGGTCCGGCAGGCATTGTTGCGGACAACGCCAATCTGTATGTCGCGAATGTGAACACGGGCGATCTTTTCAGGTTTCCGCTAAGTGCCGGCCCCGCCGCTGCTGATAGCGCGCATAAAATAGGGACAATAGCGCTTCCGGGCAGCACAAATATTGTTCCCCTAGGTCTTGCTTTCAGCAAAAGCGGAAAATTGTATGCGGGTGGACAAAATCTCAACAGTAAGCCGGGCATTGTCGAAATATCGCCGACTGACGCGCATGTTATCCGCACTGTTGTTACACTTCCTGCCAGTATTACGGATAACGGCGGTAAAAACGGCGTGAATGGTCTTGCAATTGATCCTATTTCCGGAGATTTATTCTTTGCCGCCCCCAACGGTGTTCACCGCGTTTCTCATTTGGAAGACGGCGGCACTCCGACTGATAGTATTTATGCCATATACAGCGCAGACGGGATTTATTTTGCTCCGGACGGCACGCTCTACACAAATACCGGATATTTTATTTCCGGGACCAATCAAGCGCAACCCTCAACAGGAAGACCGATCGGTCCCGCGGGTGTCACCGGTCCCACAGACGGCATCGCGGTGATTGCGGATTTTACCGGACACGCGAATCAAATATTTTATAACAGAAATGACGGCATTATCACCAAATATGATTTGACACAGACGGACGCAAACGGAAATCATCCGAGTCAGGATGTCATAACCGGCGGGTCACGAGGTGATTTTGTGACTGTGGGTCCCGACCGCTGTCTTTACGCGACGCAATCGGACAAAATAATTAAAGTAACCAATGCCGATGCCAACCACACGTGTTCTTTTGCGCCCACTGCTCCGGGACTTCCCTCAGGCAACTATATTATTAAAATTAAAACCGATCGGTATCTGCGAAAACTCGTTCCGGGCGTTCAGAATTTAACAGCGGGACAAACTGTTGCCCTGCCGCAACTGCTTATGACAGTCGGTGATGTCAACGGAGATAACATTTTAAATATTCTCGATTACAATATCCTCTCCGATTGTTTTGACACTAATCATTTGATGACCGATCTTTCATCAAGATATGTCTCTCCTTCGTGTTCGGCCCATCACGAAAGCCCCAACGCCGATCTGAATGATGACGGTATTATTGACGGAGTTGACTATAATTTCTTTGTCAGTAATTTGCCGCAGCCAAACGGAGATTAGACATTTTTAGTGTTGACAAACCTTATACCCTCCCCTTATTCTAGTAGTGATGGGTAATCCGTTTTTTCGTTTGTGGGAACGTCTCACACAGACCAATATTTCACGAACTTTAACGATTCTTGTTTTGCTGGTCATCGTCGCCGCGATTCCTTTAACTGTTTTTATTTCTCAAAAGCAACAGGATATCAGACAGCGGGCAAGTAGCTACGGTATTCCCACGGCTTGCCGTCATGACCTTGATTATAAATGGCCGCAAGCCGGCGCCTGCGATCCTAATAAACCTGACTGTAATTCAATTATAGATGGCTGCTATGACCCCATTACGCTTACCAACGTCAATGCCGGCTGTTACGATGGGTACAATGGCAATTGGAATGGAAATGTGTGGGGTGGGATTTGCAATCTGGTAGAGGTTGCAGAAAACGCAACAACCCCCCAATGCACCACAAATGCCGATTGCACCAACGGGGTTTGTACCAACGGTACCTGTGTTGCTTGTCCGGCGGGTCAAACACAGCCGTTTTTCAAATGTGCAGGTACTAACACATGTACAAAACTTGAAGGATGCGGAACAAGCGATAACAGCACCTGCAGTGCATCATCGGTTGGACAATCATGCAGTATGAACTGTCCGGCGGGTCAAACAGATCCGTATTGCGACTATCAGCCCAACAGTGCGGGCGGTTATTCTTGCAACGAGTTTCATGATGCGTGCGGAACAATGTCGCCCCAATGCAGACTGGAAAATGGACTTTGTGTCGTTATTCCGACCTGTTCCGGCTGTCAGACATTAAACGGAAACACGTGCGTTGATGATAATACCAAATGTTCAAACGGACAGACCTGCTCAAGCGGCGCGTGTGTATGCCCTGCGGGACAGACTAACCCCTTCTTCACGTGTCAGAACAATACCTGTGTTGCCAACTCCACGGCATGTGGAGCAAATGCCGGCGGGTGCACAGCAGCCGGCGGAACCTGCGGAGTAACATGTTCCGGTTGTCAAAAGTTAAGCGGGACAACGTGTGTTGATGATAATACCAAATGCTCGGGCGGAAAGGTTTGTCAAAGCGGCACCTGTACATGTCCGGCGGGACAAACTAATCCGTTCTTTACCTGCCAAAATAATACGTGTGTTGCTAACTCCACGGCATGCGGGGCAAATGCGGGCGGATGTACTGCCGCTGGAGGAACCTGCGGAACAATTCCGACTGTCAAACTCATCCTTGCTCTGGCTCTCCAAGGTATCGGAAATTATGGCAGCAATACCAGTGCCACACTCACCAGAGGAAACCTCAATCCCAAAACTCCGACACGCACTGCTGTTATTGAAGTATTTGATGCAACAGGAAGAGCGGTTGCTACAGCATCGGCAGGAGTTGTCTTTACCGCATCTCCCAGTGCAACCTTCACGGGCAATGTTGACATGGGAGCACTTGCTTCCGGAAATTATCGTGTGAAAATTAAAACAGATCGGTATCTCAAGAAACTGGTTACCGGGTTTCAGACCTTGACTGCGGGACAATCCACTCCTGTTCCCCAAACACTTTTAACCGTTGGCGATGTCAACGGAGACAATGTGCTCAACATTTTGGATTACAACATCATGGCGGATTGTTTTGACAGTAATCACACGATTTCTGACGCAGGTGGCAAATTTAACTCGGCCGCGTGTCAGTCGCATGCAGAAAAAGCATTTGCCGATCTCAATGACGACGGCATTATTGACGGAGTTGACTATAACTTCTTTGAGAGTAACCTCTCGGCAGGAAACGGCGACTGAGAGAATTTAGATTTCAGAATTCATAATTCAGAATTGCAATGCAGAATGTAGAATCAAAGAAGAAAGATGATTTCAAACAACAGTTTAAGAAACGATGCTTTCATTTTTCCCTTTCGATACTTGCACTTGCGGAAATATTGAGAAAAGATAGGAAGAACTGGCCGCTTCTTGATCAGCTAGTCAGGTCTGCAACATCCATCGGGGCAAATGTTGTCGAAGGCGGCAACAGTACTTCAAGAAAAGAATTTATCAATTACTTTCAGATTGCGTTAAAATCTGCTTCAGAAACACTGTATTGGCTTGCGCTGCTTCGGGAAATAAATCCGGCTATGCATGATGAGCTTTCTGTTTCAATTCAGGAGTGTACAGAAATTAAAAAACTCATTACAACGATCATCTTACATACAAAAGATAAATCTAAATTTTAAATTTAATTCTGAACTCTGAATTATAAATTTTAAATTCTAGTGGCACTTGACAAACCTCCACGTTTCACCTTATGCTGAATATAGGTAAATTTTATGAAACATTTTGCGTCTTCCGGTTATTCCCGATTTGTTCTGCTTATTGTCGTTGTACTTATAATTTTTATTTTAATTCCGGTTGTGTTGTATATTTCTCAAAAAACAAAATCTTCGACATTGGTTCCCGCGTCGCAAACTGCCAAATCTGTCGCGCCCACCGCCCTCATTCCTCTTCTGGTTAATCCGACCGTGGTTACATGGAATGTGACAGTGCAGGGAAAAGTAACGGCAACTCAAGACGGCGCGATAACGATCTCGCAAAACAATGGCACGTTTTCTTTCTTGACAGATAGCACTACTCAGTTTTTCAACAGATCAAATCTTGCTGCCGGTCAACCCGCATCCCCTTCGGCATTTACATCATCAAGTGTCAAAACCGGCGACACGATTCAAGCGTTTATATCGGTGAGTAAAACTACGACAACGTACGTTGCCACCGAGATTACACTTTTTCCAAATGCTCCTCCCACACCGGCCCCTGCAAAAACATCAACAAACGCGGCAAATAAGAACCCCTGAAGTGTATGCAGAAACTTATAAAGTTTTTTCCGCTTGCCTTTATATTCTTTGTAGTTCTTTTTCTGTTTCTTAATGCTCATGCAAAAGTTCTGGCGCTGGGCAATGAATTCGGTAGTTGTGATGATCCTCTTGCGCCTTCTTATGATGGCAAAATTTGTTGTCTTCCTCAGGAACCATATGACTGTGACGGTTTCTGTAGTGCTTCTCCTTCATGCAACAATAATACAAATGGTGGCGGCGGAAATCCTAACCAAAATGATCAATATTGTCCAAGAACCGGAGTGTTCCAAAATCCTTCAACGTGTCCAATAACATGTCCTAGTGGTTCAATAGTATATCCAGGGCAGCAATGTCCTTCCTCATCTGGTGGAGGTACTGGCGGCGAAAATCCGAATCAGGGCACGAATTGCGGAAGTTTTTATGGCAATTTCCAACAATGTACTTCAACTCCCGGCTGCTATATGATAGCGGGGGGGCAGTGCCTTGCGGGAACAAGAGGCGCATGCAACACACTTTCTTCAGGAATTTGCAATCTTTACCCTGACTGTCAGTGGACAGGAAGTGCATGTATTGACAAAAATTCTTCGGCGGGCGGCGGAAGCAACGGTGGAGGTACGCTTCCTGTTGGACTTGGCTGCAAACTTAATTCTACAAATGCTTCCGAAAGATGTGCAAACCCTAATACTTGTACCTCAAACCCCGGATATCCCAGCAGTTACGGTTTCGGTGTGTGTTGTCCATCCGGATCAACTGTTAAAAATAATGGATGCGTAGTCCCGAATGGCGGTAATAGTTGTTCAGGCGCCACTCCAGGACAATATTGCGTTACTTCTTCCGGCGCATCGGGTGCATGTGCCAACAACCAGTGTGTTGCTTCAACCGGCGGTGGAAATTCAAATGTAAACTGCGCGCAATACGGCAGCAATAGTCCGGCTTGTCTGCAAAACCACGCGGGAGTTTGCGATTTTCTCAATAATAAATGTTTTAATATAAACAATAACACCGGCGGTGGAAATGGTAATGGCGGTGGAAATTATACGGGTTGTCCAAGCGGATACTCACTGATTGCGTGTCATCAAAATCAATGCATTGATCAAAGCAATGCAAATGTTTGTAGCCAAAATGGCTCAATCTGTCAAGGTCACCCTGATAGTTACTATTGTGCCCTTGGTGGTAATGGCGGAGGAAATAATGGAAACGGAAACGGCGGCACAGGCTCCTGCAACGGAACCGTATGTAATGACGGTTTTTGCAGTCAATACGGGGCAATCGGCTGTCAGTTCGGACATAGCGGCAGTGGCAACGGCAACAATGGCGTTTTGTGTTCTCAGTATAACGGTAATCAATCCGGTTGCTCCCAGCAACAAGGACAATGTACGTGGAATGCGCAGGCATTTCTCTGCACTTCAGCTAACAACGGCACAAACAATGGAAATAATGGAAACAATGGAAATAACGGTGGCGGCGGTGGAGGTATTAATTGCAGTCAGTTTACAGAAATTTATACATGCAACACTCAATCACAGGGACAGTGTAACTTCGTCGGCGGTCAGTGCGTTTCTATGAATAACAATAATAATGGCGGAGGAAATGGCGGAGGAAACGGGAATGGTTTCTGTTCTGCCGCGGCGCCGATACTGTGCACTGATCACTCGTGCCAGCAAAATTCGTCTATGTGTCTTTTCGGTCACGGCGGTGTCGCAAACGGCAATGGCAACGCAAATCCCACTCCGTTTCCAACCGCCGGTGTTACACCATTTCCCACACTGACTGCTACCCCGACATCGGGCGGCAGCGCGTGTAATGACGATAACTGCGGCGGATGCAGCAACGATCCCACGGCATGTTATTTCCGCACCAACACCTGCGCATGGGACAGAAAAACACAAACGTGTGTAAAAGACACCAACATTACTTCCACCGTCCCCAATTGCAATAAGGCAACATGCAACGCGTGCCAGGCGCCCTCTAATACCTGCTCCACCGACAACGGAACTATAGACTGCAGTGTTAACACTCATGTGGATGCAAACGGTCACCCGGACGGCGCGCAGTGCACCCCCCAGACATTGCATGGAAATACGTGTACACTTATCAACTGTTCAAACGGCAACACCTGTTCAAACAATCAGTGTGTTTCAGGAACCGGCGTGACAGTTTCCCCAAGCGCCGGCCTAACGGTTACTCCCACCGTTACTCCTTCACAAACGACTGCGCTTGTGGGCGATCTGGACAATGACGGAAGAATCACGGCAAATGATTACAACATTCTTTTGAGCTGCTCAATCTACAGCAGCGATAACGGGCAGGCTTGCGGCGGCAGAAAAGCGGCGGCAGATCTCAATCATGACGGTGTTATTAATATCCTTGATCTCAATATAGTTCAGAGATCGCTTTAAACGGGAAATACTATGCAAAGTAATTCAAAAAATAAATTAATTTTAATAATACTGGGCGGGCTTTTGATAATTCTTTTTGTTATCACCTTTACCCTGTCTTCCAAAAAAACTACGCCGCCGGTAACAACGCAAAACCAGGTAACAAACGGCGACGTAAAACTCACCCTCTCCTCCGCTCCTTCTCAACTCCCCGACGGCTCCTATGCACTTGCCGCGTATCTTGACGCGGGTAAAAATTTGATAACAATTGCGCAACTTGAGCTGACATTTGATCCCAAAGTTCTCTCAAACGTTTCTATCCAACCCGGTCCGTTTTTTACAAATCCCAATGTACTTTTGAAGAAAGTTGATGAGACCAAAGGCACGGTATCTTTTATTGTCGGGATAAAACCGGGTGAACACGGCCAAAGCGGCAGCGGAAAAATAGCAATTCTCACCTTTCATATAAAACAGCCGGGAGTGTATACTACGATTAATTTTTCCGATAAATCAATTGTTTCCGCGCAGGGATTTTCAAAATCCGTTTTGAAGTTTAGTCAGGGAGTAACATTTCAAACACAGTAATCACTTCAATCCTTTTTCCCAATCCGCGTTTTTGAGAAACTCGCCGTACAAATCATCATCAATTGAAATCTGCAAATCTTCCAGTTCTTTTTTGCTAAACGCTTTGTCGATAAATTCAATATTGGGTATTTCGCAACAAACCGCAATCGGTGTTTGTTCCGCTCCCTCTCCCATCACCAGACTTGCCGCCGATGCGAGATTATCTACGATACTCATTTTCTCAAACATAAATGTTCTGCCGAACAAATCCGGTGTCCCGATATAATCTTTCAGCGGCAAAAACCCGCTGAAACCGATTGAAATTGCCGTGACACCCCAACGAAGCGGTGTAGTTCTGCTGTCGGTAATAATCACGCCGAGATTTTTTAGATTAAACTTTTTTTGCAGATATTTTCGAACATCTTCCGCACTTTTTTGTGGATTTTGCGGCCACAAAACATAAAACCCGTTTGCGTTTGATTCGTCAATTCCTGCCGATGCCGCCAGAATATTATTTGCAATTGTTAAACTCACATTGTATTTATTTTTCTGCCGCGGCAAATACAACTGTGATTCTTTTTTAATCAACTCGTCTTTCTTTGCCTCGCCGGAACTTTTAGTGAAGGCGGGATTGGTATTTTGAACAGAAACAATTCTGCCCTCACAAATCGCGACAATTTTCGACGTCACTGCGACAACCGATTTCTCTTGCAAACTCGGAAGATATTTGTCTAAAATTTTAAACAAATCCGTATCCTTTTGCGTAATCTTATGCGTTCTAACCGGGGCAACAATCATTGAAGTATTATACAGAAGAACTTTTCCAATTGCACGGAAATCTTGAAAATGCTATGCTGACTTTGTGCGCAAAATTAAAATCAGCAAAAACTTTAAACAGAATTTGTCAGAAAAATTAATGGATCTGGGAAATCTCGCTATTGCTGCACTCATATTTGGACAGCTAGTTGGTGGCAAGGAGTTTTCTGCCTTTATTTTAATCCTTGGCCTAGGTGTTGCGGCCACTTGTTATTTAATCAGTTTTGTGGTAACTTTATAGTGATATGGATTCGTTGGCATGGTTTCTTCTTGGTCTTATTGTCCTTGTCATAGTAGGTGGATTATTGGTTAAAAAATACAGTTAGAAAATCTACGCTGTTTCCGTTTGCGGTACCTCTTCAATCATCCATTCTGAAGTATTAGATGCTGATCGTTTTACAAAAACGCCGACAACCGGTACGCCCCCCCCCACGATTTTTTGCAAAGTCAAAACCGATCTTCTTATATCATCTTTTTGCTGCTCATCAGAAACCGGATTTCCCGCACATTCCTGATGCCCATGCACAACGATGCCTTTCGACTTGTGTTTACCGATTGAAACATCAACTATTTTAAATCGTACTGACTTCAAAAAATCTTGATCTACATCATTTTCCGCAAGAAGTCCGACAATACCTGCCTCGGTAATTGTATCCGGATATTGCGCGTCGAACCTTTCCTGCCCAAAATCCGCAATCGGTTTTTGCACTCTGCCGTCCATACATCCGACAGCCGTAAAAAATGTTTCACTTTCGTGTGCCATAAGAGGTTTGTATTTTACACCAAACTAAACATGCTGGCAAGTGGGTCGGGATGGAATCGGACCATCTACTTCTTCATTATCAGTGAAGCGTTCTACCGGTGAACTACCGACCCTTAAAGCTGAATTTCTATTTTACCATACGCGATAAGCCATTTGCCATTCGCTATTTTATCATTTCCCACACATCCGGCGGGACCATGTCGCGGGTCAACACATCTTTTTTCTCCCACACCATACACTGCAAAAGAATTTCCTGCATCAACCGCAGTCTGCGAAGCTCGCTGAGCATTTTTTCACCTTGTTTGGGATTTTGCCCGACTAATTTATAGTATAGATTTACTAATTGATTAAGCCGGTTTGAAATCGCCTGATAGGTCGCGATAATTTTCCATTGCCTGCTTCGGCGCTGGTATGTTTTGTATTTTTTTAAACTCTGCCACTCGCCCGCTTTTATTTCTACGTCAATATCCAGCTGCTTTTCGCTGTATCCGTCATCGGTTTCCTGATATGATTTTTCTTTTTCGTGCTCCATAGATTATCCTGCTGCCATTAAACCAATAAGAAAAATCACTCCGCCAACCAGCGCATATGGTAGGTACTTTTTTGCTTTTTCTTTCCAACCGGTCGGTTGCCCCTCTTTTCCCATGCAAAGATTTTATCACATTCCGACGAAAATCGCTTCCAACCGTGGTCAATTTTTGCTATACTAAAGGTCACGGCGCGGTGGTGAAGTAGCTAACACAGCTGTTTGCAGAACAGTCATTCAGGGGTGCAAGTCCCCTTCGCGCCTCACCAATTACTTCTTGAAATATCGGGGAGTTAGCAAAAGTCCCAGTCCGACAAAAAGAAAAAGCGCCGAAACACTGATATCCGTTCGTTTTACCTCTGCACGAACTTCCGCGAGTCCGTCCAGGCAGCGCTGTCTGTCCATTTGATTTTGCCGCTTTTCCGCAGCTGTCGCAGCGCGCTGTGTTTTTCCGTCATCTTCAAAGTAAACCTGACTGTATGTGCAATCGCTTTCTCTTTGCATCGCGGGCGGATTACCCGAAGTATTTATTGCCAAAACTCCCGCCTGCGGATATTTGGAAAGTGTTAAATTAAACAAGGTATGCGCCGCTGCAAAAATACCGATTAGTAAAATAAATGTCGCAACGAATGTAAGCCGCGGATATGCTGTGGTCATACTCTGAGCGTATAGCAAATAGGTTGTAGTGTCAAGCCACTAAAAAACCACCCTTTCGGGTGGCTTTTCAAACTTCAAATCAGGAAGTGGTAGGAACATGCAATAGAATCTTCGTTTCCTAAGTAATAGCGGAAACGATCAAGCGCTACTGCGCGTCCCGAAAAGCGGGACTTCGCTTGGTGCCTTTATACACTTTGTTCCAAAATCCGAATCAATAAATCTTAGAAGATATTAGAAATTAGGATTTGTCCCGAGGTTATCGGGACAGGTTAGGTGTCTTCTCCAGATCTAATTTAAAAAAATTAGAAAGGAGGTGATCCATCCCCAGCTTCGGCTAGGGATACCTTGTTACGACTTAAGCCTCATCGCCGATCTCTATCTCTCCCGCAAAAGCGGGATTCGATAGTTACCGACTTTGCTGCCTTGACGGGCGGTGTGTACAAGACCCGAGAACGTATTCACCGCGGCTTGCTGATCCGCGATTACTACCGATTCCGACTTCATGGAGTCGAGTTGCAGACTCCAATCTGAACTGAGGCGAAATTTCAGAGATTCGCTTGCACTTGCGCGCTTGCTGCTCATTGTTTTTCGCCATTGTAGTGTGTGTGTTGCCCAGGGCATAAGGGCCGTGCTGACTTGACGTCTTCC
>DATIIG010000007.1:0-6621 GCA_035479835.1 Saccharimonadales bacterium (SeqCode)
GGAGCTGTTAGAAAATCAGAGCAAACAGCATTTAATCCGATGTCTTTGCAACAGCGCCCGCAGCAAGTGCGTCCACAGCCGCGACCGCAACAGCAGCAACCCCGACCGATGCAGCCGGTAAACAATCCGTTTCTAACACAATCAAGTGTTGAAGATAAAGAAAATAAAAAAGATGAAACGCCGCCTGATGATTGGCTGATGCCGAAAGTCTACAAAGGCTCAACAAATGTGTAATATTGACAAATACCTTATAGCGTGATATAAACTCATCTATGGCAATGCAATGGCTTGAAAGAGAATTAAAGAAAAACGGGAGCGCTCAAGACAGAGCGTATGCCGAAATTATTGCCGGAGTTCGAAAAGCCCGCGGCCAGGATATCCCACTTCCACACACGCAAGTAGCTGCTCAAAGCGAAGAGCAGATACAAGCAGCTATGCAAGAACTCGATTTGCGTGCGGAATGGCAGAGACAAGCGGAAAGATATGTTGAGTCGGCTTTTCACGCTGAGCTCGGACTTTCCGAAGAAGATTATCTTGCATCACTGCCAAAATTTGCAGAACAGCCGGAAAACTTCAGAAACCGTTTTGACACACCAGTTCTTGTTGAGACACGAATCAACTCCGCGCGTCAGGCAGAATTAGCGGGACTCGGATTTTATTTAGGCGGTTTAAGTGTTGCTGATTGGAAAGATTCGCAAGGATATAAAACTCCGGATGCTCCTTACGCTACCTGGATGCAGGATGGAAAGAAAAATCTTGGAAGAAGTGTTCGGGATGTTCGCGCGACACTCGGGCCGGATGAAAGAGGCGCAACCCTGGCCGATGGCATTGCTTTATATATTACACACCCCGAAATCTTAAAAGATCATTACGTTGATTTACCAGGTACTAGCGTTGGGTCTGCTTACGCGCCGTTTCTTTGCCGGTGGGATGACAGGCCGGAGGTCGATTGCAGCGGGGTTGGCTATGCGGCTTCGGACTTTGGTTCGGCGTCGTGTGGGAGAGAAATTAGTTCTTAAGTTTTTGCTTCTTTAATTTTTATCCTCTTGTATTTTTGTTCGGATTTTTGTAGCATGTTCATGAAAGTAGGTTAATGCGCTGTAAAGCACGACTTTGAGCCGCCGAAATCTTCCAAGAATTTTTACTCCATCAGAATTTTTGCAATCACGGTTGCAAAAAGCGAATGGTTATTCTTTGAGAAACTCCGTATTTTTCTTTTCTGTCGGCAAAAGCTGGCGAATGCAATACAACAGCAAGAGCGATCAAGCTGTGGTGAGATTGGGTAACGAAGAAAAGTACACAGCGTTGAGTCTGATAACGCGCCGTATCTTAACCGGTGGAATGACAAGCCGAAGGTCAATTACAACAGGGTTGACAATGCGAATTCGAACTTTGGTTCAGCGTCGTGTGATAGTCTCTCAAAGAGTTTTCGTGTAGCGGAGCCAGCCGCCTGCCATTTTCCCAATTTCCTGCAACTGTTCCTGCAGGCGGAGATATTTTTTGATATCAAGACACTTGTTGTCTTTTGCAAGCCGTATCAAAATTTTTGCAAGGTCAAGTTTTGCATTTACCGAAGTTAGTATTTCAACTTTTTTCGATGGACCTGCTTGATTGACGCTGAAAAGCAACTCAAAAACCTGCAAAATAACAGTTTCAATTTTCTGCCCCAGACTGTAGCGATCTTTTTGCGGAAAGATTTTCAGGATTTGGTAGAGCTCTTTGTAAAACTCATAGAGCTTTGCAAAAATCGGAATATCTAAATTGCTATAGCTGTGTGTGTGTGTGTGTGAATGTCTTTAATCATATGAAAAAATCGTACGCAGAGTGTATAACAGTAGAAAACCTTTTGCAAGCGTGGAATGAGTTTGCAAAAGGGAAGCGAAAGAAACAAGATGTCCGGGAATTTGAGCGAAATCTGGAAGATAATTTATTTGCGCTGCACAAAAGTTTAGCCGATAAAACATATCGACACGGGAATTACAAATCCTTTTACGTGAATGATCCGAAGCGCCGGCATATTCACAAAGCATCAGTTGCCGACCGCGTGGTGCACCATCTGTTATATACATATCTGTACGAACTTTTCGACAAAACATTTATTCATGATTCGTATTCCTGCCGTTTGGAGAAAGGAACGCATCGTGCAGTGAAACGGCTGGAGACATTTGTGCGAAAAGTTTCCCGTAACTACACAAAGCCCTGTTTCGTTCTGCACTGTGATATCAAAAAGTTTTTCGCAAGCGTTGATCACGGAGTTCTCTTTACTCTTTTGCAAAAGAAGATAGCGGATGAGAATATGCTGCAATTATTGTTTACTGTCATTGACAGTTTCCACACAGAAAAGGCGAAAGGCATTCCGCTTGGGAATTTAACATCACAAGTGTTTGCAAATATTTATATGCATGAACTAGATCAGTTTGTCAAACAAGAAATGAAAATACCATACTACATCCGCTATGCGGATGACTTTGTCATTGTCTCAAACAACAAAACTTACCTGTATCAGTGTATTAATACGCTACAACAGTTTCTGTTTGAAAACTTACATCTTACGTTACACCCGGACAAAATTATTGTCAGAAAGTTATCTTGGGGAGTAGATTTTCTGGGTTATATTGTGTTGCCTCACTATATTCTGCCCCGAACAAAAACAAAACGGAGAATGTTTCAGAAATTACAGGAGAAAGCAGGTGATGAAAACTTTGAGCAGTCTTTGCAGTCGTATCTGGGATATTTGTCACATGCAAACGCGTTTCGCATTGCTCAAAAGCTAAAAGACAAGGCAGCACTACTTATATAGGCTCACTCTTGCCCGAAAGCCAAAATTCTGCTATAATACGCATCATGCCACTGGATCCGACACAAAAATTACAAGTTATCAAACAATATCAAACCGTTGACGGAGATACCGGAAGCCCCGAAGTACAAATAGCGCTTTTAACAACGCGTATTTCAAGATTAACCGAGCATCTCAAAGCACACGCGCATGATACACACAGTCGTAGGGGGCTTTTATCCATGATTGCAAAACGAAGACGACTCATTAATTTTTTGGGAAAAGTAGATAAAGTACGCGCAGGCGAAATGATGAAAAAGATAGGACTCAAAGACTAATCGCTTCAGAAATCTTCGCACGAAATATTTGAAAGAAAATAAATATAAATGAAAGAAACCTCAAAGACATTTGATTTAGCAGGAAAAACGCTTACCCTTGAAGTCGGAAAACTTGCGCAGCTGGCAACGGCATCTGTTTTGGCACGACTTGGTGACACCGTCGTACTGGCAACGGTCGTTGCTTCAAAAAAAGAAACAACGCTTGATTATTTTCCGCTCAGTGTTGAGTATATTGAAAGACTGTATGCAGGAGGACGCATCAAAGGAAGCCGCTGGGTCAAGCGCCAAGGAAGACCCACCGATGAATCGGTACTGACCGGAAGACTTATTGACCGCTCAATCAGACCCCTTTTTCCCAAAGAATTTAAAAATGATGTCCAAGTTGTCGTAACGGTCTTATCGGTTGACGGAGAAAATGAACCCGATATTCTTTCCATGATTGCGGTATCGGCGGCACTGGCTCTGTCTCCGATTCCCTGGAACGGACCGGTGAGCGCGATGCGTATCGGATATGACGGAACAAATCTTTTGGTAAATCCGGGCGGAGAGGTACTTGATAAGTCTCAGCTTGATTTGATTGCAACTCAAACAAAAGAAAAAACAATCATGCTTGAGGCAGGGGCACTGCAGGTTTCAGAAAAAGTGATGGCAGATGCAATTGAGGCGGCACAAAAACAAAATAAAGCAATTATTGAGTTTATCGAAAAGTTTGCAAAAGAAGTCGGATCACCAAAAATTACCGTTTCGCCTGACACAAAAATTGCAGACTATATTGCAAAAATTGAAAAAACTTACAAAGCGGAAGTTGAGCATTTGGTTGCGCTCCGGGCTCACAATGAAGGGTCAAGCGCGGATCAAGACCAACTAGTTGAAAAAATTTATACCGACGAGCAAACAGCAGGAGCAACCGATGCTGATAAAAAAGCAATCGCAAAAGCGGTTGAAAAAGTTTTCTTCAAAATCATACGAAGCAATATTCTCAAAAAAGGTCAAAGGCCCGACGGGCGAAAAACAGATGAAATTCGAAAGATTTCAGCACAAGTTGATATTTTGCCAAGGACGCACGGATCGGCACTGTTCCAAAGAGGCGATACGCAGGCTCTGAGTATCGCAACGCTTGGTGCTCCGCGAATGGAACAGCTTATTGAGTCGGCAGAAGGGGAAGAGTCAAAACGATATATTCATCACTACGCGTTTCCTCCGTATTCTGTCGGAGAAACGGGGAAAACGGGATTTTTATCACGCAGAGAAATCGGTCACGGCGCGCTTGGTGAGCGGGCACTTTTGGGCGTTATTCCTCCCAAAGAAGTCTTTCCTTATACTATTTTGGTCAACTCGGAAGTGTTGTCTTCAAACGGCTCAACGTCAATGGCATCAACATGCGGATCAACGCTTGCTTTGATGGCGGCAGGAGTTCCCATTCTCAAACCGGTTGCGGGAATTGCAATGGGTATGGTGTCAGAACCGGCGGGATCTGATAAAGACAAAGAATATGTAATCTTAACCGATATTTTGGGACTTGAGGATTTCTCAGGCGACATGGATTTCAAAGTTGCGGGAACGGACACGGGTATTACGGCAATTCAACTTGATGTCAAAACACTCGGTTTAACCCTTTCTCAAATTAAAGAAATTTTTGAAAAAGCAAAAGCCGCGCGCCTTTTTATTCTTGAAAAAATGCTTGCGGTAATTGCGACTCCCCGACCCTCAATTTCAAAATACGCGCCAAAAATTGAAATGATAAAAATTCCTGTTGAGAAAATCGGAGAACTCATTGGTCCGGGAGGAAAAGTAATAAAAGCTATTATGGCGGCAACAACAACCGTTATTGATGTTGAAGACGACGGATCGGTTTCCGTTACGGGTGAGGAAGAAGAACTGGTTAAAAGAGCAATTGACTGGATAAAAGGATTAACACGGGAAGTTACCGTGGGCGAACAATTTGAGGGAGAAGTAAAGCGCATTTTGCCATTCGGCGCATTTGTTGAAATACTTCCCGGAAAAGAAGGAATGGTGCACGTCTCGCATATGTCGGATCAGTTTGTCAAAAATCCGAGTGATGTGGTGACAATCGGAGAAAAAGTAAAAGTAAAAGTTATTGAAATTGATGAGCAGGGAAGAATTAACTTAACGATGCGCATGGACGAGTCAGGCGGAAATAAAACCCCAGGGGGACAAGCAGGACCGGTAGGCGGACGCGAGCGGGTAGATCGGGGACCAAGAACGTTTCAAAGAGGACCGCGCGTTGAGCGCCCGCAAGTTGCACGAAGCGAACATCCTTTAGCTCAGCAGTTTCGACGAGAGAGAAGTGCGCAGCAGGGGCCACGCCCGCGATTTGGCGGCCCGAGAAGAAGCGGTCCACCGGCAGCCGGACCCCGCGACAACACCCAATCCCGTTTTCGCAAAACCCACTATTAAACCCGCCGCGGAGGAAAGTCCTATAACATTATTGTTTTCTTCTGATAAATCCTTTATAATGCTTCTATGTTACAGTTCTTGAGGAACCATAACACGGATTCAGCCGTAACCCCTGTGAAAGGGGGATTTTTGGCTGGTCTTATGCAGCAAGAACTCACGAACCATTAAAAAATAGTTAAGTAATTATTACTATCCAACGACCAGCCAAACGGCTGGTTTTTTCGTGGGAAAGGAGGTAAAAATGAAAAACTATGGTAATTATGACGAAAAAAGAAAAGAACAACAATGGAAGAATGAACAAAATGCAGGCGGATTTAAGTGTTCTCATTGTAAGCAATGGGTTATTATTAATGAATTTATGGGGACAGCAAATCGCAATCATTGCAATATCTGTCTGTGGTCAAAACATGTTGATGAAAAGAAAGGAGATAGAAATGCGACGTGCCAAGCTGGCATGAAGCCGATAGGGCTTACCTTTAAGCATGAAGGATATGGGAGACAAGGTGAAATTATGCTAATTCATCTTTGTTCTATCTGCGGGAAAATTGCAATCAATAGAATTGCAGGAGATGATATGCCTGAGGAAATTATTGAAATCTTTGATAATTCTCAAAGTCTAGACAACAATTTTAAACAAAGACTTTTAGCTCAGAATATTTACTTATTGGAAAATAGCGACAGAAGAGAATTACTCATTCAGCTTTTTGGAAATTAATATCTCAAGAATGTTCTGCTATAATCCAAGTATGCAGTTTTTGATAATCGGGAAAGACGGAACTGATGGCAAAGCAAAAGAACGTAGAGATGCTGCTCGATCTGCGCATATTGCTCTTGGCGAAAAGTTTCGATTATCAGGGAATATGTGGTATGGTGCGGCTCTTTGGAATGATAACAATGAAATGATTGGCTCAATGCTACTTATGGATTTTCCATCAAGAAAAGAACTGCAGGAGTGGCTGGATAAAGAACCGTACGTTACAGGTGAAGTTTGGAAATCCGTTGAAATTCTCAAATGTAATGTCCGAGACCCCTGGCAATTCAACAGACCAAAAGAGTTTTATACAGAAAGACAAAAATAACTTCAAGTAT
>DATIIG010000008.1:0-5537 GCA_035479835.1 Saccharimonadales bacterium (SeqCode)
GTGTCTTTTGAAACGCGCTTGAGGTGTCTGCCGATCATGTCCGTTATTGTTTTAATTTTTTCTCTCAATGCGTTTGATTCGAAAAATTCTTCTTCATCTTGCGGTTTCACAAAATCTTCCATCGCCTCAAAAAGGGAAAGATTTTTTTTCTTGGAGAGATTAAGCAGCATTGCAACATCACGCGCTTCGAGTTTGAAAATCGGCATATTCAAAACACGATACATCGAGGCGCTGTCTTCGTAGTTATACAAAACTTTTAAGTACGCAATGAGATCTTTTATTTCTTCGCGGTGGAATAGTCTACCCGGTCCTAAGAATTGAAAGGGAATACCGTGGCGCTCCAGCGCTCTGACAAAAGGCTGAGCATGGTCATTGGCGCGAAGCAAAATCGCGATATCTTTATAATCGTAGCGTATGGGAGATAGCTTATGGCTTATGGTAAGTTCTTTGATTTTCTCAACGACTTTCTCTGCCTCATCTTCAACCCGGTTTGCAAACAAAAACACAGCATCCGTACCTTTTACTTTGCGCTCCGAAGTTAATTTTTTGTTCACGTTTTCTTTTACTTCGAGCCGGTCGGGATTGTTGTTTTGAATAAGCCGATACGATTTTTCAAGAACTTGTTTGGTTGAGCGGTAGTTTTTGGTCAGGGTGACAATTTTTGCATTTTTGTAAAACTGCCGAAATTGAATCATGTTGGAAACGGCAGCGCCCCGCCAGCGATAAATTGCCTGGTCGTCATCTCCCACGACGGTGATATTTTGTTTTTTTCCGGCCAAAAGTTTTGCCAGTTCGTTTTGCGCGAAGTTAGTATCCTGAAACTCGTCAACGAGCATATACTTAAACTGGTTTTGATATATTGCCAAAACATTCGGTCTCTGGCGGAAAAGCATTAAAGTGTTGCTGGTAAGATCTGAAAAATCCATGATATTTTCTTTGACTTTTAACTCCTCATACGTTTTATACGCTTGCGCGAGTTCCAGCGTTTTTTTTGTTTCCTGTGGATCGCCTTTTTGCTTTTGTGCCCATGTTAAGTATTCTTCGGGCGAGACGTCTTCATCTTTGAGTCTTGAGAAATGCTGCAAAAGTCCCTGCAGAAATTTTGTCGGGTTGCCAAGCGGCCGGAAATATTCAAGATTAAGTTTGAAAATATTTTGTCTCAAAAAGAAAACGCTTTCCGATTCGGTGGCGAGTTTGTAGCCGGGATTTAAGCCGATATGAAACGCGTCGGCGCGAAGCACTCTATCACAAAACGCGTGAAAGGTAGAAATCCACATCTGGGTATAGCCATAAGGCATCGCGATATCAACTCGCTCTTCCATTTCGCGCGCCGCTTTATCAGTAAAGGTGAGCGCAAGGATTTCAGAGGGAGCGATATTTTTTTGGGAAATGAGATATTTTATCCGCTCGGTTACAACGGTCGTTTTTCCCGTACCGGCGCCTGCGATAATAAGAAGAGGTCCGTCTCCATGGTGAATAGCACTCAACTGCTCCTGATTGAGGATTTTGTCATCTTTCATTGGATGACCATTGTAGCAAAATTTGCCACAAAAGACTACGTTTCAAAAACGGCGTTTACTGAACAATCACGGTTCCTGTTTTTGACGGATTTAAGTGATTGTGGTAGCCGTACGTGCCCGGTTTGTCAAACATCAGCGACACACTTGCTCCATCCGCAAAACTTCCTAAGTTAAGCGGCGGATAGTTCGTATGCACCGGATGCGGATCAGAACTGACGTTTGCTCTGTCTCCGCTTTTGTTCACCCACGTAACTTTGTCTCCTGCTTTGATGGTTACTGTTTGGGGATCAAAACCTGTTGCGGTGACGGTGACGGTTGTCTGACCGGATGTTT
This sequence comes from Saccharimonadales bacterium (SeqCode), assembly GCA_035479835.1. Lineage (GTDB taxonomy): Bacteria > Patescibacteriota > Microgenomatia > Levybacterales > UBA12049 > DATIIG01. The sequence goes on from DATIIG010000008.1 coordinate 1,854, forward strand.
GCTGAGTCGGGCTGGTCATAACACTTGGTGTTGCCGAAATGCTGGGTGCAACGGTCATCACTTCAGTGGGTTGCGTTGTTGCCGTGTTTTGTTTAGCTTTCTTCCCGAGGTAAAAAATTCCCGCGACAACAATTATGACTGCCAAACCTGCGAGTAATAATTTATTGATATTCTCACCTCCTTTCTTTGCACTCACAAAATATCATACCTTGTTCTCTTACACAAGTGGGAAGTTTTTCTTAAACGTTTGCTATACTATAATAGTATGCCGCCGTCAGCTTTAACCCTGCCGTTTCTCAAAAGTGAAAAACTCTCAAAAGACGCGTACGCTTTTACGTTTGACAGAACTTCCGCCAGGGAGTGGAATTTTTCCCCCGGGCAATATATCCGCATGACACTTCCTGTAGAAAATCCTGACGAGCGCGGCACAACTCGGTTGTTTTCTCTGGTGTCATCACCATTGCAGAAAGATCATATTATGATAACAACACGCGTTATTCAAAGCTCGTTTAAGAAAAAGCTTTTGACACTAAAACCGGGCGAACAGGTTCAGTTTTTCGGACCGATGGGGGTGTTTACTTTCAGGGAAAATGATCCCGGGTCACACGTTTTTTTGGCAGGAGGTATCGGAATCACGCCGTTCCACAGTATGCTTTTGTACGCGAACGCAAAAAAACTATCCGTTCCTATTACATTTTTTGCATCATTTTCCACAACCGATGACATGGTATTTTATGAAGAGTTTTCAAATATCGCAAAAGAAAATCCAAGTATTAAGGTTGTCTATACTGTTACGCAACCAGAAAAGTCAGGCAAACCGTGGAGCGGGGAAACGGGGAGAATTTCTGCGGAGATGATTAAAAAATATGTCAAAGATTTTGATAAAGCGCTGTATTATGTTGCCGGACCGCAGGTGATGGTTGAGGCAATGGTAAAAATGGTTTCTGAGATGGGGCTTCCCACGGAGCGGATATTGCGGGAAAACTTTACCGGATATTAATCCTCAATTTCAAGCTGTTCTACAACCGCTTCCTCCAGATGTTTGGTGGTACTGAGTTTTTGACCAAGCTGGGTAAATCCCGCAGTAACATCGGCAAATTGAGACGAAGCGTTTCCTAAATGTTTTCCCAATACTCCCAAATTCTGCGAAACTTTTTCATAATCAATTTGCAAAGCGCGTAAAAGTTTGAAAATTTCTTTGGATCTTGTCTCAATTTTTTTGCCTTCAAATGATAAAAGAATCGTTTGCAAATGCATGTACAGCGTGCTTGGTGAAACAATATATACCCTGCTTCGTCTGGCATAATCCATAAGCTCTGTTTGATTTATCACTTCATAATAGACCGATTCGCTGGGAACATACATAAGCGCGAAATCCATAGTTCCCTCGTTGGGAAGAATATATTTTTTCGCAATCGCGTCAATATGTTTTTTGACATCTCTGACAAATTCTTTCTGCAAAACAGAATGCTCAGGCTTGTCGGTTTCAACTTTTGTCATACGCTGAAAGTTTTCCATGGGAAATTTTGAATCAATCGGCAAAATACCCCCGTCTGTTTTTATTGCCGCGTCAACTTTATCACCTGTTTTGAACTGATACTGCAAGTGAAAGCTGTTTTTGGGAAACATCTGAGAAATTAAATCTTTGAGAACCTGCTCGCCGATATTGCCTCTGAGTTTCGGACTTTTTAAAAATTCCTGCAACTCTTTCATACTGCGCCCGATTTCGCTCATTTCTCCGACTTCTTTGCCCACGTCTTTTATGACAGAGGCCGCTTTATCAAGCCGATCATTTAATTGCTTTGAATTTTCCTGAAGCGTTTTGACCATGTTGTTTGATGAGGCATGCATGGCATCATTAAGTGTTTTGTTGGTTGTTTCAAGAGAGCTTTGCATAGATTTAAGCCACTGCAAAAGCGCTTCGTTGTTGTCGGCGGGTTTTTTTGAAAGCTTTTTATGCAAATAAACAAAGATAAGAAGAAATCCGAGGAGAAACAAAAACATCAGGGCAGCTTCAAAAACCATGCCCTATTTTACCATAGATTGGCAAGATGTCAGCGGACAAAGAGGGTAAAAAGGGTGGCGACGCCGGCAATGACCATGGCAATTGTGACAAACCAGCCGATTATGCTAATAATCAAATCATTTGCCCAGTTTCCCATGATTTTTTTGCTGCTGCTGATTAAAATAATAAGGGTGAGAACAAGAGGAGCGATCATGCCGTTTGCAACGGCGCTGATAAGAAGCGCTTTTATGGGATCAATGCCGATAAAATTAATCGCAAGTCCGATAAGCGTTGAGATAATAATAACGCCGTAAAACGCGTTTGCCTGTTTGAGTTTTTTATAAAGCCCGTGCTGCCAGCCGAAACTTTCAGAGATCGCATACGACGCGCTGCCTGCCAAAACCGGTACTGCCAAAAGCCCGGTCCCGATAACTCCCAGAGCAAACAGAAGATACGCCCGATCTCCGGCAAGCGGTTTAAGCGCCAGCGCGGCATCGGCCGTTGTGTTTATATTTCTGATTCCATGCGCAAATAGAGTCGCCGCACAGGCAGCAATGATAAAAAACATAACCAAGTTTGATAAAAACATACCCGACCACACATCGGTTCGCATATTTTTGATGTCTTTTTCGTTTGTTCCCAGTCTCATTTTTTCCGTTGTTTTTCCTTTGAGAATTTCTTCCTCAACTTCCTGAGACGTTTGCCAGAAAAAAAGATAGGGAGAAATGGTTGTTCCCAAAACGCCGGTAATTATAAAAATTTCATCTTTTGAAAATGAAAGCGTCGGAAGAAAGCTATGTTTGAGAAGCTGCGTTAAATCAAGATTAACGCTTAGAGCGGAAAAAACATATGAAAGAAGAACAAGAGCCAGCCACTTGAGATATTTTGCGTAACGTTCATAGGTCGTAAATATCTGAAGTGCAAGGCATAAAATGGTAAATGCCAGTAGCAAAAATCCGAAATTAAGGTGCGGGTTCAAAAGCTGTGTTGCTTTTGCCATTGCTCCCAAATCCGCGCCGATATTAAGGGAATTTGCCCCGAAAAGCAAAATCGTACATAGATACAGCACCCATTTGGGGTAATGTCGTCTGATATTTGCTGCGAGCCCTTTGCCGGTGACAAGCCCGATGCGGGCGCACATTTCCTGAACAACCGCCATCAGAGGAAACGTAAACGCGGCAAGCCATAAAAGAGAAAAACCATACTGCGCTCCTGCTTGAGAATAGGTGGCAATACCGGATGGATCATCATCGGCAGCGCCTGTTGTTAAGCCGGGACCCAAAGCGTGCCAGTAGTCCGTTGCTTTTTTGACGTGTTTGTGGCCAAAGACGGAATTAGTAAAGTGCTTTGACGTCTCAAGCGTTTTTTCAATCGCGACCGAAGGCGAGCCGACAACTCTTTCAAAAGCTTTTTGTGTCATAAAAAGTTCTTCTTCTAGCGTAGACCAGATAGGGAAACTCTGTCAACCCCTTTTGAATCTTGATTGGGCTAAAAGGAAAAGAAGAAACGCGGCGGCTGCCATGACGGCGCCGTAGAAAAATGTCGCGGAAGGATTTATTTTTTGCCATAAAATTCCGCCGATTACCGATGCGAGAAGATTTCCCAAAGCCGTGAGAGAATAGTACGCGCCAAAGTATGTTCCCGACTCTTCTTTGGTGATAAACTCCGAAACATACGCT
>DATIIG010000009.1:0-18409 GCA_035479835.1 Saccharimonadales bacterium (SeqCode)
GCTATTTAAAACCACTATTCCGCCGAACGCGGACTCGGGATCTGATGCAATTGCGCGCTCCAGTGCTTGCTTACTATTGCTTCCAAGCGCGATGCCGCAGGGACTGTTGTGTTTTATAATAACTGCAGCCGGTTCTGTAAAAAGTTTTACAACTTCAAGCCCGGCATTGATATCGGTAAGGTTTATAAACGATAAATCTCTCCCCCATTTTTTCTCTAGATTTGCAAGCGGTGATTTGCTATTTGGCAAAAAATACAGTGCTGCTTTTTGATGCGGGTTTTCACCGTAGCGAAGATCATATGCTTTTCTTCCAGGAACGGTTATTTCGTTTGGGAAAAGTTCATCTCCAAAGTACTTTGCGATTTGGCTGTCATAGAAAGATAAATGGGAAAATGCTTTGGCGGCCAGTTTCTGTCTTTCCTCCAAACTTATACCTTGTAACTTAGCACTTAAAACTTCGTAGTCTTTCGGATCCGTCAAAACAATGACATCCTTGAAATTTTTCGCGGCCGCGCGGATCATGGTCGGGCCGCCCACATCTATATTTTCTATCGCCTCATCAAGCTTTACGTTTTGTTTTACAATCGTTTGCTCAAAAGGATAGAGATTGCAAACAACGATATCAATCGGTTTAATTTTTAATTTTTTCGCCTCCCCAACGTGTTTTTTGTTATTTCTATCAAACAAAATCCCGCTTTCTATCTGAAAGCTAATTGTTTTCATTCGACCGTCAAAACTTTCCGGATTTCCGGTAATTTCTTGAATTGGCGTGACGGAGATGTGATTTTGAGTAAGAATTTTTGCCGTGCCGCCTGTTGAGATAATCTTGTACCCTAAACTTTGCAATGTCTTTGCCAGTTCAACAATACCAGTTTTATCAAAAACACTCAGGAGCGCGTATTTATCAGTTTTGTCTGCCATAACAACGTAAGAGAGTATAAATGGAGTTTAATGTTTCGTCAATGAGGATTTTATGAAGAGACTTTTACTTTCACAAACTTTCTCTTGCCGACTTTGAGGAGAAGTTCGTCGGTAATCGTAATTTCTTCATTGGGATTTTCGACTCGGGTATTATCCACTTCTACTCCACCCTGCTCAATAAGCCGCTTTGCTTCCGACTTTGAGCTGGCAAGACCGGTTTTAACAAGCAAATCGCTGTATGAAATCAGATTGTCGTTAGGATCCAGTTCAATCACTGAAACTTCATCAGGCAGTTCTTTCTGCTGAACTGTTTTTTCAAAATGTTCCTGCGCGTTTCGTGCGTCTGCATCAGAGTTTAGTTGTTTTACAATTTCAAAAGCGAGTTGTTTTTTGAACTTCACCGGATTTTCGCCGCCCGTTATTGCCTCATTTATTTTTTCAATTTCATCCATCGGAACGTCGGTTAAATACTCAAGTCCTTTGACGATCACATCATCAGATAAGGCCATGATTTTTCCGAACAAATCCTCGGGCTTATCATTAAGCGCAATAACGTTTCCTTCGGTTTTTCCGATTTTTCTGCCCGTTGCGTCAGTCAAAAGCGGTGTTGTGAGAACGAATTTATTTTTGCTTAGCATGTTTTGCACAAGCGTCCTGCCGCAGAGCATATTAAATGTCTGGTCAGTTCCGCCTATTTCCAAATCAACTTTCATTGCAACTGAGTCGTATCCCTGCAAAAGCGGATACAAAAATTCCCGCATGTTAATCGGCTCGCCTTTTTTTGCGCGATCCTCAAACATATCTCTTTCGGATAATTGCTGCCACGTAAAGTTCCCGGCAATTTCCAAAATATCAACAAGCGTTAGTTTGGTAAGCCAATCGCCGTTAAATAAAATCTCAACCGGATTATCACCTTCAAAAGAAACAATTTTCTGCGCCTGTTTTACGTAATCGGTCGCGTTTTTACGAAGTTCCTCGCGGCTCAAGAATTTTTCCCTGCCTCTGGTTTTGCCTGACGGATCTCCTGCAAGTCCGGTGCCATCGCCGATGAGAAAAATTACCTGGTGGCCCAGTTTTTGAAACTGCGCAAGCTTTCTGAGTCCTACCATGTGGCCGATGTGCATTTGAATTCCTGTGGGATCAAAACCCTGATAGAGTTTCAGTTTTTTGTCACTTCGCAAGACTTTTTCAAGCTCCTCACGAGTGGGATAAATCGTATCCACGCCCCGGCTTAATAATTCTTCAATTTTGTCCATAAGAGCATTATACGAGGTTGAGGATTGGAATTGCAATAAAAGCAAATAAACTACTGCTGTATCTGTCTAAGATCCGTAATCGGTATTTCAACAGGTATTTCTCTTTTTCCTGAAAGCGCCCTCCGAAGCCCCTCTACAACTCCAAATGCAGAAAGAATCATCAATGGCCTCTCAAAATTTGTTTGGAAAAAATTTCCATGTTCAAATATTTCGTGCCGAACATTGATCTCTTCGTCTTTAAGAGCAGAATATTCATTGCGTTCAGCAACATTTTTGTTCGTGTCGTCCGAGGTTTTCAGATCTGCTTCTATTTCTTGTTCTCTACTATATATCTGAGTAAGTCTTGGTCTATATTGAGTAGGAACATAGCTGTCTGACTCCCAGCTTTTCTTGGCAATTAGTGCAAAAATTCCAGCCGCTCCGGCACATGCGACTCGGTTTAAGAGACTTCTGCGAGTGATAATCGTCATGCTTTCGCCTCTTTGCTTTACTAACTCTCTCCTTCTCAAAATTTCCTCTTCATCTTCTAATGCCGGTGTTACTTCTCCAATTCCGATCGCACCGACTGCGCTTACATCGGTTCTTCCAAGTATGTAATCGAGGCCGTCACGAGTGTCATGTATTTTTGTACTTGTCATGTCGGGAGTTTTGCCTCTTGCCGGATTATCGACGATAAAAGATTCTCCGTCTGTAGGATATGGAGTAGAAGAATTTTCCAGTTCACTTGACATCGAAGCCAGTATAATAAATAAAGTACGAGTTTGCAAGATGGTACAAGGCTCAAGAAGTTGCTAAGTTTTGTTATTTTGCATTATAATAGTATCCATGGACTATGCCCGCTCCCGCCGAAGACGCTACGGCTCTTCACGCATTATTCTCTACAGTAAGCTTACCAAATACGCTTTTTTCGGTCTCATCGGATTTGTTCTTTTGACCGTTATCCTTTTTTTCTGGTACGGACGCGATTTGCCCACCCCCGGAAAGCTCATTGACGCGCAGGCAAATCAGTCAACGCGCATTTATGATAGAAACGGTATATTGCTTTACGCGGTCTATCAGGACCAGAACAGAACCTATGTAAATCTCTCCAACATTCCCAAAAATCTGCAGAATGCCACGATTGCCATTGAGGACAAAAATTTTTATGAAAATCAGGGATTTGATCCGCTCGGCGCTCTACATATTGTTCGAAATATCGTCATTAATCACCAGTTAACCGGCGGCTCAACACTTACTCAGCAACTGGTCAAAAATGTTTTACTCACTTCAGAGCGCACGCTCCCCCGAAAAATAAAAGAGCTTATCTTGGCAATTCAGGTTGATAAGTCATATAGCAAACCTCAAATTCTTGAAATGTACTTAAACGATGTTCCTTACGGCGGAACTGCCGTGGGAGTTGAGGCGGCATCGGAAAATTATTTCGGTAAACACGCAAAAGAACTTGATTTGGCACAGTCGGCATTTCTTGCCGGACTTCCGCAGAGTCCTTCGACGTATTCCCCGTATTCGGGGCACAAATATTACTTAAATCGCATGCAGGACGTTTTGACGCAAATGGTCAACGACGGATATGCTTCACAAAAACAGGCGGATGATGCTCTCAAAGAAATTAAAGGTGTAACATTTGAGCAAAAAGATACCAACATCAAAGCGCCGCATTTTGTCATGTATGTCAAGCAACTTCTGGCGGAAAAATTCGGCGAAAGTGCTGTTGCAAACGGCGGATTGCAGGTTACTACCACGCTTGATTATTCCATTGAAAAACAGACCGAGGAAATTGTAAAACAAGAGCTGGATAAATTAAAAGGATATAATGTCGGAAACGGCGCGGCGATTGTTGAGAATCCCAAAAACGGGGAAATACTTGCAATGGTCGGGAGTAAAGATTATTTTGATACCAAAAACGACGGGAATTTCAATACCGCCACAGCCCCCCGCCAGCCCGGTTCATCACTCAAACCCGTCATGTACGCGACCGCGTTTGAAAAAGGTTATACTCCTGCGTCGCTTCTTATGGATACAAAAACAGATTTTCCAACTGGTGAGCCGGCACATCCGACATACACGCCGGTTAATTACGACGGGAAATATCACGGGCCGGTGCAGGTGCGGTTTGCTCTGGGAAACTCGCTTAATATTCCGGCAGTAAAAATGCTTGCAAAAGTCGGCGTCAAAGACGTGATGAGTAAAGGATTTAGTATGGGAATACAAAACTGGGAGCCCACATCCGATAACTTAAAGAGTGTGGGACTGTCACTGGTTTTGGGAGGACGCGAGACGACACTTCTTGATGAAGTAACGGCGTACGGAGTTTTTGCAAACGGCGGCGTTAAGCAAGATCCGGTGGCAATTCTTAAAGTAACCGACAGTAAAAACAATACGCTTTTTGAAAATAAGCCCCATGACGGGCAACGCGTTTTGTCTCAAGAAGTCTCATTTCTTATCTCACATATTCTTCTTGATAATGTAGCGCGCACATTGGAGTTTGGCCCCAGTTCGTATTTAGTCATTCCCGGGAAAACCGTATCGGTCAAGACCGGAACAACCGACCAAAAGCGCGATAACTGGACTGTGGGCTATACACCTTCCTATGTTGTCGGCGTGTGGGTGGGAAACAACGACAATACTCCGATGAACCCGATTATCGCATCAGGTATCACCGGCGCGTCCCCTATCTGGAACCGCATTATGACCGCGGTTCTCAAGGGAAAAGCGGACGAGCAGCCGCAAAAACCCGACAATGTTGTTGCACTTCAAATCGATAGTCTTGGCGGCGGATTGCCGGTTCCCGGTCAGGCAACCCGAACCGAGTATTTCATCAAAGGTACCGAACCCACAGGGCCGGCGGCAATTTATCAAAAAATTAAACTTTCAAAACATCAAAGCGGCAAGAAAGCAAGCCAGGCGGAAATCGATCACAATGACTATGATACGAAAGACTTTATTGTACTTCATGAGGATGATCCGGTTTCAACGGACGGGACAAATCGCTGGCAGGCGGGAATTGACGCGTGGCTGAAAGAAAATCACAGCGCCGCAGACAGCCAATACTATCCCCCGTCGGATACATCAGATTACAATTCGTACGACGGAAATTCAAACAATAATAATCCTACGTCATCCCCCAGCCCCTCACCTACGCCGTAAAACGGCCGGGTGAACGAGAGCAATTCACCCAAACCGCTCCCAAAATTATCCTCGGAATCTTTTAACGATCCCATACCTCTTTACCTGCTTGAGGTCTTTCCCATCCGTGAGTTCCGTAAACAGGACGAGGTACCGCGCGTCTTCCTAAATCCACTACAAGATACCGATTTGGCCCAAGTTGTTCAGTTCCATACCCTTTATCGTTGAGCTGAACTTGTCGTTCTTCTCTTTGTTTTGAACCTTGTAGCTCAGGACACTCACTGCAATTAATGATAGCCTGATTTCTAGAAGAATAAGCGTCTCCTGTATAGTGCCCAATATCAAGAGTAACGCCTATTTTCCCAATGCCTTTCCCCTCCACCTCTACTTGGTACACATCAGAGTCTAATGAATTAAGATACAATACTAATTTTCTAGTATCACCTATTATTCTTCTTTCTGCTGTTACGCCTGGCTTTGGTTCTTGTGCCATAGATACTCGTTCTATTTCACTAGACGTAGAGCTGGTTGTACGGTCACGGTAAGGATTTCCCCTTTCCTGCAAGTATTTCCATGCATGTATGTGTTCTTGTGTCATATATTTCACCTCCTCTCCTCGAGTCTTACTCAATGTAAACCACAAAAAAACCTCCCCGTTCGGGAGGTTGCTCTCATTTTGTGATTTAAGGATTATTTAACCACGAAAACTACCAACCTCCCGCAGAAAGGCTGCAAAGAAAAATTGGTTGATAGTTTTCTTACTCATAAAGTCATTATATCATTATTTATCGGCCAGTTCAAACCTAATTTTATTTACTGTTTCTTCTAATTCTTTTTCTGAAGGATTGGATTTTTTCCCTTCCAGCAAAGATTTGGATGTAATGTCATGATAGTCATTCGTTGGGAGAATATGAATATGTGCATGAGGAATATCCCATCCTGCGATAACCAGCCCAACCTTTTTTGGTTTAAAAGTTTTGTTAATTTGATCAGAAAGCTTCTTTGCTATCAACATCAAATGAGAATATGTTACATCATCTAATTCATAGAAATTGATTACATGCTTTTTTGGAATTAACAAGAGATGTCCAGGATTAATGGGGTGAATATCAAGGAATGCAAAGCATTTTTCATCCTCATATACTTTATAGCTTTTTGAGTTGCCTGCAATTATTTGACAAAAAATGCATGATGTATCCATAGCATGAACTATTCTTTTAACTTCGCGGAGAATTTTGTTTCCAGAGCTTTTAGAATTTTTTCTCTGATTTTTGCTACATCTTCATTGGTGAGATTTTTTTCTTTGTCCTGATAAATAACATGAAATGTGCGCGTGTTGCCATACTGATCAAGCAAACTTACATCGTTTATAATTTCGCTTTGCTTTTTAATTTCAGAAATAATATCACCGGTTTTTACGCTTTCGGGTGCAACCAGTGCCAGATCTTCAATAACCGGCGGGAATTTGGGAAGCGGTTTGAAAACTTTTTCCAAATTTATGTTTTCCAAAACGCGGGAGTAATTCATTTCAAAAAATATTCCCTCATCAACCCCGATTGAATCGGGGTCAAGGATTTCTATCGCGGGAGTCGGGTCTTGATTAATTCCTAAAGACTCAAGTAAACTCTCAAGCATTCCTTTCACCTGCGCGAAACTTTTTTTGTTTGTAATTCCCGAAAGCATGTACTCCTCCTTTGCTTCTTTAATATTTTTCCCAAGATATACTTTTCCCAGCTCAAACAAATTTATTTCTTTCGCGTAGGGTTTATTTTCGCGTAGTGCTTTTTTCAAATTGCTTTTGAGGGTGGGGCGAAGATATTCAAACTCGCGGCTGACCGGATTATCAACTCTGAGTGCATGATCGGGATTAGCGCCGGCGTCTTTTAAATCCGATTCGCTAACTAAACTATAAGTATACACTTCGGAAAAACCGCTTGCTGTTAAAATATGTTTTACCCTCTCATCAACTCGGTAATCTTTAAAATACGGAATTTGCTCTGTAGGGATTTGACCAGTAGGTAAAGTTTTTGGAAAATTGTTATATCCGTAAAGACGTGCAACTTCCTCAATTAAGTCTTCTTCAATTTGCAAATCATTGCGATATGTCGGAATAGTGCAGACAACTGTGTCGGTTTGGAGTTTGGGAGAAAGATTAAGGCTTTCGAGTATTGTAATAACTTTTGCTTTCGGAATTTCGATACCCAGAATTTTGTTTAATCTCTCAAGTCTTAATGTCAGTTTCCATGGTTTAAAATCCTGATTTTTCAAATCATACAAATCGCTTGCGACTTCCCCGCCGGCTGTTTCCAAAATTAAATCTACAACGCGTTTGAGTGCATCGATTGTGCCGCCTCTATTTACATTTCGCTCAAAAATACTTGACGCAACGCTTCGAAGTCCCATGGCAAGAGAAGCTTTTCGGATAAGCGAAGGGTCGTCAACTTCAACGACAATAAAAACAGCTTTCGTATCAGGATATGTTCCGCTATTTTTGCCCCCCTTTATGCCGACCAAGTCAAAAATTTTCTCAGTGTCCTCATAAATTATTGCTCCCTTTGGCAAGTGATAGGTTAAATCATCAACAGTTTCAAATTTTTCTCCGCCTTTTGCCTGTCTTACCCACATGGCAGCGCCTTTGATTTTGTGGTAATCAAAGGAATGGATAGGGTTTCCCAGCTCAAACATGACAAAATTTGTAACATCAACAATGTTATTGATCGGACGTTGGCCAATGCTTGTTAGTCTATCTTTGAGCCACTGCGGAGAGTCTTTCACCTGCACATTGTTGATAATAATTCCCGTGAGCCGCGGCGTGACAGTAAAGTTAGGGTGAATAATAAGGGGCAAAATTTGTGTATCATTTTCGGGTTTTAAATTAGTTTTAAACTCCGGATATTTTATTTTTGTATTTTCAATTGCCGCGATTTCGCGCGCTACTCCGATGATTGATAAAAGATCAGGACGATTGGGCGTAATTTCAAGTTCAAAAATAGTGTCGGTTTCCTCTTTGATAATTTTTTCACAGCCAAGACCAATTTCCGTTAACTTATCTCCCAACTCCTTCGGAGGAAGTTTGATAGTTACGTAATCTTTAAGCCAGTTAAGCGGTGCTAACATAATTAAAATTGCTCCAGAATTCTCAAATCAGGGTTTGTCAAAAGCCGCAGATCATCCATTTGGTGACGCAAAGTAACAAGACGAGAAAGGCCGATTGCAAAAGCAAAACCGGAATATTTTTGACTGTCATAGCCGACCGCTTTTAAGACATTGGGATGAATCATGCCGGCGGGCATGATCTCGCTCCAGCCGGAGTGTTTGCAAAAACTGCAGCCTTTTCCGTTGCAAACCGTGCATTCCATATAGGTATCAACTCCCGGCTCGACAAACGGAAAATTCGTCGTGGCAAATTTAAGTTTTATTTTTTCCCCCATGAGTTTTCTCAAAATATAGTCTATGGTTCCGAACAAATCAGTCAGTCTTACGTTCTCATCCACATGAAATCCCTCAACCTGCCAGAACTCAAATCCGTGCGACGCGTCCACCTGCTCGTATCGGAAATTTTTCCCCGGAACAATAACCCGAACAGGCGGTTTTGTTCCTTTCATTACTCTTCCCTGCATTGCGGATGTTTGAGTTCGCAAAATTATTTCCCCCGGTGTTACGTCAGTGTGGCGAGTGTCCAGATAAAGCGTTTGCTGGGTGTCCCGCGCCGGGTGATTTTTGGGAATATTTAAAACTTCAAAATTATAATAATCGGTTTCTATTTCAGGCCCGTCTGCGGTTTGATACCCGAGACTTTTAAAAACATTAACAACGTCGTAGAGCACTTGACTCATCGGGTGCAAGTGGCCGATCTGCGGTTTTACTCCCGGTGCCGAAGTATCAATTTTTTGTTTTTTTGATTTTGACAAATCATGTTTGAGACTTTCCGATTTGGTTTCAATGGCGTCTTCAATCGCATTTTTTACTTCATTTGCGAGCATGCCGACTTCAGCACGCTTTTCTTTGGGTACTTTGGGTAACTCTTTCAAAAGCAGTGTCAATTTACCACTGCGGCCCAAAAACTGAAGCTTTACCTGCTCCAGTGTTTTTATATCATCGGCGTCGATAATAAACGATAGTGCGGCATTTTTACTGCCGATAAGTTCTTCTTCCATACTGCATTGTATTAAACAGATCCCATTGACGGATCGAATACGAGTACTGGTTTAGACGTTACCAGTTGCGGCCGCTCCGGCCCCAAAACCCGCTCCATTCTTCGCCTCACGCGCGCTGCCGTAACCTCGTCCATAGGCTGCATGCGTCCGACAGGTTCTCCTCCTCTTGCGGAGAGGTCAATCGGGCGCGAAAATTTAATAATTTCTCCCGGCATTTTTATCACCTTCCTTTCTGAAATGCTTCATTAACTTTAGGATAGCATAAAGCACTTCGAATTGAAACGGTAAAACTATCCTCTTCTTGTTTGTACATTTATTGCATGATGTACTTCCCCTTTGGATGTTACCGTAATTGATTGAGTTTCCATGCGCTGTTTTGCTTCGGATGATAGTGCATCGAAAACATCGACAACTTTTCTTTGCGCATCGCTAACCGGTCTGCCCGCTTCCTGTTCAGCCCGTATTCGATCCAAAACCCGCGCGGATAAAACAACGGTAGTTGCGTGTTCCCGTGCGATTTCCCGCAGAGGTTCATGTATATGTAAAGATGTTTGTTCAGCTTTTGCTCTCATAATATTCACCTCCCTTTAAGCCATCAAAAAACCTCCCATTCGGGAGGTCGTGTGTTTTGGCTTTTTAGTTTAGTTCTTCAAAACATCAACCAACCTCCCGTTTCGGGAAGTAAAGTAAAACCAAAAATAAAATGATTGATGTCTTGCCATATAATTATTTTAGTTCACGTTTTTTACTTCGTCAAGTACCTTTTTAAATGCTGCCGGATCAGCGGCAAGCAGATCGCTTAAAATTTTGCGATCAAGCTGTATATTTGCTTTTTTGAGTTTGTTGATAAAAACACTGTATGATAAACCATGCTGTTTGGTGGCTTGCGAAATTCTGGTAATCCAGAGCGCGCGAAAATCGCGTTTTCGAAGTTTTCTTCCGTGATACGCATAACTTCCTGCATGCAGGACTGATTCGTGAGCGACACGGGTGAGTTTGCTTTTTGTCGCGCGATATCCTTTTGTCGCAGTAAGTAGTTTATTATGTTTTCTTCGGGATACCATCCCGCGTTTTACGCGTGCCATATTATTGTTCTCCTAACATTTGTTTAATTTTTTTCGCAAACGTTCCGGTTAAAACTCCCGGCTCTTTTTGACGCCGTAGTCTGCTTTTTGATTTATGCAGCTTCAGATGACTTTTGTACTGGTGGGAGAACAGCACTTTGCCCGTCTTGGTTACTTTGAACCGTTTTGCTACTGATTTCTTGATTTTCTTTTTCATGTTTTCCTTTTTTATCCGCAGACAAAATTGTTATAAGTTGTCTTCCTTCAAAATGTTTTTCCCGCTCAAATTTTGCAACGTCTGCGACTTTTGCAAAAACCTTTTCTACAACTTGATGGCCGAATTCCGGATGGGCAATCTGGCGTCCCGAAAACCTCACAACGAGTCGTACTTTGTTTCCTGCTTCGAGAAATTCTCTCGCCCGTTTTGCCATGACGTTTAGATCGTTGTCAGACATAAACGGTCCGAGTCTGACTTCTTTTGTCTCAGAAACCTTTGCGTGTTTCTTCTCTTCCCGTTTTTTCTTCTCTTCCTGATATAAAAATTTCTTAAAATCGATAATTTTGGCAACCGGCGGTTTGGCAGTTGCCGCTATTTCAACCAGATCCAGTCCCTCTTCCCGTGCTTTTGTTAATGCGTCAAATTTACTTAAAACTCCGATTTGTTTTCCTTCGCTATCCAAAACACGAAGCGTATGGGCAAAAATCCGATCATTTGTCCGGTAAAATTTCCTTTGTGTAAAGTTTTTTTTATGCCTTTTTATCAATTTCTTCTTTTACTTGATGTAAAAAATCGGAAAGGCCCAAGCTTCCTAAGTCCTTTCCAACTCTTGTCCGCACAGAAAGCTTGTCGTTACCAGCTTCCTTGTCCCCTATTATACCCATATAGGGTACTTTTTGTAAAGTAGCATCGCGGATTTTGGCCTGCAGCGTTTCGGAGCGGTTATCCACCTCAACTCTGATATTTTCATCACGAAGTTTCTCTGCAATTTTCTGCGCCGCCTGGGCGTGTCTGTCCGCAATCGGCAGGATCATCACCTGAACGGGAGCAAGCCACACCGGAAACGCTCCCTGATACTGTTCGGTTAAAATAGCAATAAACCTTTCAAATGATCCGAAAATCGCCCGATGAATCATCACCGGCCGTTTTTGACTGCCGTCACTGTCAACATATTTTAAATCAAATGCTTGAGGTTGGTGAAAATCAAGCTGCACGGTTGCCAATTGCCACTCCCGCTTCAATGAGTCTTTAATATGCAAATCAATCTTCGGCCCGTAAAAAGCGCCGTCACCTTTTTTGTCTCCCGCTTTAATTCCTTTTTTCTTTAAAACATCTTCCAAATCTTTTTCCGCTTTGTCCCACATTTCATTTGTTCCCGCACGCTGGTCGGGTCTGGTTGCAAACCGCAGCTCGTATTCAAATCCGAAATTTTCATAAAACTCTTTCATCATCTCAAGTATGTTTGAAACTTCATCAAATATCTGGTCTTCTGTTGCATAAATATGCGCGTCATCCATAGTAATTTGTCTGACTCGAAGCAGTCCGTTTACTTCTCCTGATTTCTCACGTCTATGCAGTCTGCCAATTTCAGATAATCTTAATGGTAATTCTTTATACGTTCGTGGACGAAAACGATAAATGATTGTTGATTCAGGACAATTCATGGGTTTGAGAGTATATGAAACGGCTTTCTCATCATTTTCGTCAGAGAGTTGCAGATTGTACATATTGTGTTCACCGAACTTTTCGAAATGTCCTGACTCTTTAAAAATTTGAGTTTTCACCATTATCGGTGTTGAGGTTTCTTTATACCCTGCTTTTTCAGTAAGCTCTCGGATATATTTTTCAAGCTCTTTGAAAATTATCATTCCTTTCGGCAGCCAAAACGGCGCACCGGGGGCAATTTCATCGGTAAAGAATAACTCAAGCTCTTGCCCGAGTTGTTTGTGATCTTTTATTTTTACTTCATCCATAATTTGAATATAACAGAAACAGAGGTTTTTATAAAGAAGAAATTATTTCTTAGGGTGCTGGATGTAGGTGTTAACTTGCGAGGCGAAGTTGCCGATGACCGGAACCACATTAACTTGCTTGAGAACAAACGTCAAAACTCCGACAACAATCGCAAGTCCGATCGTAGCACCAAGTCCCCACGCGATCCCGCCGAGGAAATTATCCCACGTCATCCGTTTCCAGTTGCGATAAACCTGTTCGTACTTTTGCATACAGTGTGGATCCAAGAGGGCTCGAACCTCTGACCTTCACAATGTCAATGTGACGCTCTAGCCAACTGAGCTATGGATCCAACCGCACCAATTGTAACAAACTAAAAAAATAAATACAATTTAATACTGGGTTGGTTCAACACCTTGCCTTCTCTGCGGAGGCGCTGGTTCTACTGAAGGTTGTTCAATACCCATCATTCTATTTACCAATGCAACGTCTCTTGGATCGGGTTCATCCATTCTGCTTGCCCAAACTCGTTCTCCAGCTTCTTCAAATGCTGCATAGTCGGCAGCTGGCACTGAATGATATATTGGACGTATTTCGTTGTTCATATATCTCACCTCCTTTTAAAACAAAAAAAATCTCCCGGTTTGGGAGATTGGTCTTGTTAGTTTTGTTTGTTTTAAATCATATTTTCTCCCAAACCGTTAGCGCTCCTCGATGAGGAGAAGGCTAAGGGTAATAAGGAGAAAATTTCTATTCATTGTATTTATTTTATAAAGTAAATGCTTGTTTTGTCAAGATAGAATTATCCGGCTTGTGTTGCCACAGCGCGCTCATTTGACAAACCAAACGTTGTTCCGTGCTTCTTGAACATTCCCCAATATCCTTTTTTATTACTTTTTCCTTTCATTGCGGAAAGCCAGCCGGCACTGTCTTCAACTCTTTGTCGTGCGGCTCGAAGCGATGACAAAACCCATGCAAAAAAGTGCGTATGATATATTCCCGCTTTTTGCGGTGCCTGCATGACGGAAACATCCTTAAACTCAATCGCCAACTCTTGTGATGTTTCCATAATCCTTTTAAGCTCCACCATAATTTCCTGGACCTGCATTTTAATATCCTGTTGATTTTCCGACGCAATTTTTGCTTCGGCATGGAGAATTTCGCGTTTGTAATCAATTCCCGGCTCCGCGTCCGCGAGTTCTTTGACTTTATGCTCAAGGCTTGAGAGATCAAATTCAACGCCTTCCTGCAAATCGCCGCTTTTTTGGTGCGAAGACTGTTCCGATTTGCCTGCGCCGCCGAAGATTTGATCCCACATATCCGAGAAACTGTCTTTTGCAAAATCAGTCCCGGCCTGTTTGACACCACTGCCGATATCACGGATTGCCTCAATCGGATTTTGATCCACGAGCTGCTGTTTTTTCTGCTGTTTTGGCTTTGCCTGTAACGGTTGGTTCATAGCGGCTTTACCCTATCACAAACTACGCAGAAAATCAAGCGTTTTCTGCTGGCGAAGAATGCTTGCCAGAAGGTAGCGGTTGGTCTCAAGGTTTTTCTTTTCGTTTTCATCTTTTGCTTTTGCGATAGCCTCGTTAATTTCTTTTTCATCAACCGTTATTTTTTCATCCTGCGCGATTTTTTGCAGCGCAAACTCAAGCGTTATGTCATTTTGGGCCTTTTTGGCATAATCATTTCGCAAATCCTCAACGCTTCTGCCTGTTGAAGCAAGATACTGATCAAGGGTTAACCCGAGTCGTTTTATCTCATCCAGTGTTTGCGAGAGCTGCCGTTCGACTTCCCCATCAAGCAAAATTTGGGGAATGGTTATTTTTACATGTTCCAAAACCGCTTTGACGATTTCATCCAGATTTACTTCCTGTTTCTCTTTGCCCGGTAAAACTATTTTTGATTTTGCGGTGATTTTTTGGACAGCATCTTTATAGTTTGTTATATCCACTTGCGGAAATTCACACGTGTAAGCAATAAATTGCCAGTCTTTTTCGTCCTCAAGTTTTGCAACCTGAATGCGCGGAGACATAATGGGTTTGAGGTTGTGTTCTTTTATCGCTTCGGTATAGAACGAGGGCAAAAGATTTCGCAAAATATCTTCGCGGAGCTTCTCATTATCAACTTTTTCTTCAACGAGTTTTTTGGGAGCTTTGCCTTTTCGAAAACCCGGAACCTGCGCGCCTTGGGTATATTGTTCCAGAACTTTTTCGCGCGTTTTTACAACCTCACTCCACGCAATGGTGATCGTGAGTTGTAGCGTACCGTCCGTTTGTTTTGTTAGAGCTGAAATCATACTATTTTGCCTGTGCGGGCGGAGGGACTTGAACCCCCAAGCCTTGCGGCAATAGGTCCTAAACCTATCGTGTCTGCCAATTTCACCACGCCCGCCTTCACCAGCGTTTCGGCGGGGCAATGCCCGCCCTGCAGCATTATACAGAATTTATAGCGTCAAGGGAAGGGTGACGTCCTGATGATCTTGGTCGTACTGATCAATTTTTTGCATGAAGTATGTCACTCGGGATGCCCATGTCGGTGATGCCGCATAGACGCTGCCGATTGCGTATACATCATCACTGCCGAGTTTATCAATATAATTATGGCGAAGACCTTTTGAAATGGTTTTGATCGCATCGGACCATGAAGTGAATCTGATTACATTATCGCCGTACACTCCCCAACCCCAGCCGTTGTATGAATTGGCAGGTACTGCCTGACCGAACGTTGATTCAACACCTGAAATTGCGGGAATAAGTTTCCAGTCTATATTGTTCTCGTCAGCGCTTTGTACAATATCAGCCGCATTATCCGCAAGCGGCGAATTGTACTGCTTGAGAAACTCTTGCAGTATTTCAACTCTGTGATCCTTTTGTTTTGCTCCCTGCATCGTCACCAGAAATGTCGACGCTTTTTGCGCGTATACATTTTTGGGAAGAAAAAGAGGGAGTAAAAAAAGGAGAAAAAACATTGCTGTTTTTCTCATAAAAAAATCCTAACGTATGCATTTGGACGGCATACCTTAGGATCTGTTTGGTAGTATACCACTTGACTATAGGTTTGTCAAGTCCCTAACTATGGGTCTACTGAAGCTGGTTGAGGAAATACGACACGCTGTTTACCCATTTTCCCGTGTCCGAGGGAGTATATTTGCGCACGATATCTGTGGGTGTCTCTAAGCCTTGTGTTTTATAGTCATTTGCCAACGTCTTGGTCACTTTGTCTATCGCCTGCTGGTAATTCTCAAACTTAGTTACTTTGCCGTCATAAATGCCATATCCCCAGCAGTTGTAAGAGCCTGCAGGGGCCTTGGCGCACAGATTTGATTCCTGCATGGCAATAGCCGGCAACAAGCGAAAATCCAGATGGTACGTGTCTGCCGCTTCTATGATGTTTTGTGCATACGGCTCAAGGGGTGAGGAGTATTTGTGAAAGAACTGTCGGACAAGTTCTGTTCTTGCATCTGAGGGCACGATCTGCTGCGTAAAGATATCGGATTCGGCTGTCGGAAGGGCTGCATAGGCTACGCCTTGCGAGGCAGCAAACGGCATGCGAGCCTGGTGTTTTTGGTAGGCTAAAAAGGAAAAAAAGACGATGCTAAAAAGGAGCAAAAATGGAGTTGCGATAAAGAAAGCGGACAGGAAAAAAACCTTTCTCATCTCCCCAACATAGTGCCATAAAATACCCTCTATTGTCAAGTTTTGCGCTTTGGGGTAAAATGGGGAATACACCTTGCCGAAGTGGCGAAATGGCAGACGCGCACGCTTCAGGTGCGTGTTCCCGCAAGGGAATGGAGGTTCGACTCCTCTCTTCGGCACCAAGCCTAAGTAATGATATAATAGTACATCTGCGGATGTGGTGAAACTGGTATACACGCAGCCTTGAGGTGGCTGTGCCTTAAAAAGCGTGGAGGTTCGAGTCCTCTCATCCGCACCAAAATTTGGCGCAAACGTCGGACGATTAGCTCAGCTGGTAGAGCGCTTCATTTACACTGAAGATGTCGGGGGTTCGAATCCCTCATCGTCCACTCAAGCAGTTTGACGTTTTGCTTGACCCAGAGATAAGAGTTCCATTTTCTTCTGCAGTTTTTCTTCCACGCGTTTTTGATCGGCAACGTCCCGCTCTTCCTTCAACTTAATCCGCTTGATCTCCATCTTGTCCTTTTCTTCCTGGCACGCTTTATTGGAGCATCGATAAATTACGCTGGTTTGGGGAAAACGTGAGCCTTCTACTTTTTGAGTAACTTTGCTCACGAAAATAAGCTTTGCGCCGCATTGAAAACAATTATGAGTAGAGGGGTATTTCAAAGTAAGTACTATTATATCATGATTTGAGTTGATTTACCAGCTATTTCTTTACTCATACCTGCTTTTTTGGTATCATCAGAAGACGCCGAGGTAGCCAAGGTGGTCAAGGCACCTGTCTGAAGAACAGGCTATGTCAGTTCGACTCTGACCCTCGGCACTTCATCAACTCCTCCTTTATTTGACAGAAATAGCGCTTGCGCATTATCATAAAAGTAATGCCGAAAAATTCGCATTACCAACATCTTGCCGAAAAATGGCTTTCGCGCCATGGCGAACTTGAAAAAAATCTCTGGTCAAAACACGGCGACACCCTCCACTGGCTTCAGCAAAACTCAGCTCATACATTAATCGGTGCAGTCGGAGGATTACTTCTTTTAACAACGGGTTTTCTCGCACAAGGAGCTGCTCATAAAGTACAGGCGCAGGAAATGGTGATCAAGCCGCTTGATACATCGGCAAAACTTCTTATTCAACTTCACGAAAAACTGCCCGACCAAGTTCGTCCTTTAACTGCCGATGAAGAAAAGGAAATCGGCAAAGTTCTTTCAGACACGTACAATATGAAAGTTTCGGCAGAGCTTCAGGGCATTCGCCTCAACCGCAGTTACGGGCTTATCGGCGCCGAGCAGCACTTGTATCGTTATCCGGGCGACACCCTTGACCAGCATTTTGATACAGCTGAAGACGCAAATTTGTATGCATCATCGGGAGTTGCGCCGGGGTTGGGCGCGTGGGGATATTTTGCGCCCTCAAGAGCGCAGTTTGGCAAAAAAGATGAAATGCGTGAGAAATATTATATCGCGGTACAAACTTTCTTGGCTCCCGGATTTAATGAGCATGTCGGGCAATACGGACTGTTTTTCAAGTACCGCAAAATGCTTGTCGTAAACCCTGAAAACGGCAAAGCAATTGTGGCGGATATCGCGGACGCGGGACCCAGTGAATTTACCGGAAAACATCTGGGCGGCTCGCCTGAAGTAATGCATTATTTAGAGCGTCAGGACGGGGCTGCGCGCGGGCCTGTGCTCTATTTTTTCATTGATGATCCTCATGATACAATTCCTTTAGGCCCGGTAGAAAATATATGAAAGCGAAAAAACAATTTTATCATCATATCGTTTCATCACAAAGTTTGACTCTGGAACTGGAAAGTTTGGAATTGTCGCAAAACGAAAAGGACCATTTGAGCAAAATTGCCGAGTCGAGTTTGCATTATACAGTTTTGGATATTGTTCTGACTTCCCTACCGGATGAGGATAAAAAAACATTTCTTAAACACGCTGCGTCTGATGATCATGAGAAAACGTGGAAGTTTGTGAAAGACAAAGTGGAAAACGCGCAGGAAAAAATAAAAAACGCTGCGGAAAGTTTGAAAAAAGAACTTCAAAAAGACATCGAGGATCTCAAAACAAAAGCTTAAACGCTTGTATAAACCACCAAAAGCAACCCGCTTTTTATCCGCACTTCTACTCTTGACTTTGTAAATACATTACTGACGCCGCGGGATTTTCCCAAATAAAGCGTTTCGTTTTTGAGCGGGTAGTAAAGATTTTTTGTATGCATTCCGGTTGCTTTTCCGCTTAATGGAATAAGAGATAAAAGATCTCCCTTTTTTCCGTTTCCA
>DATIIG010000010.1:0-6769 GCA_035479835.1 Saccharimonadales bacterium (SeqCode)
CCGATCATTCCGATTGCAAGTGCCGGAAGAATACCTCCGATTGCAATAATTGTTCCGCCTGTTATTGAAAAATTCATTTCATTCACCTCCCTTTCGTCCCGCGGCGCGTTAGTGCTCTGCTTTGTGCGAGACGGTCAAAATCGACATAAATACCATTGTCAACATCGAGAAAACAAGTGCTTGTACAATACCAACAATTACTTCCAAAAGCAAGAAGGGAAGGGGAGCAAAAAAGGCGAAAAGTCCCGAAATCGTGGCAAGAACTATTTCTCCCGCGAAAATATTTCCGAAAAGTCGAAATGAAAGTGAAACAATTTTTGTAAATTCGGAAACAATTTCGAGCAGTCCCACGAATAAATAAATAGGATTAAGGGAAAAATAACGTCCCAGATAATCTTTGATACCGATTGTTTGCACGCTCATCACATGTGTTGCGACAACAGAAATAAGCGCCAATGCAAACGTAACATTAATATCGCTGGTTGCATTTCGAAGTAGCGGCACAAGTTCTTTTTTACCCGCAACGCTGTGGAAAAATCCGATACTGGAAACGCCGGGCAAAAGTCCGCTCCAGTTGGCAAAAAGAATAAAAAGAAAAAAACTCATAAAATAGGGGAATATTTTTGCCGCGCGGTCTCCGGCGATTGTCTCGGTCATATCATAAAACGGCTCAATGATGCTCTCAACCGCGTTTTGCACACGGCTTGGGACAACATTTACATGTTTTGAAACATACACTGCGCCGGCAATCAAAACTCCGTCCACAAGAAGTGTATTAAGAAGGGAGTTGGTTATTGATATGAACCCGATATGAAATAGAGGTTCAGGTGCAAATGACGTCATGTTCTATTCCTTTTATTGTACAAAACAAACCAAGTTGTAGTCAAGAAGAATTTTATGAAGCTTGATATTTAAAATTTGTAAATAATTTTGTGGAAAACGTGGCTAAAATAAAGTATAATCGTAAGTCATGAGTAGATATTTAGAGATCGAAGAAAGGCAATACGGCGCAGCGATTAAAAACTTAAATGATTTTTCGCAAGATGAAGCGACATACCCGCATTTGATGCAATATTTTGATGCTGAGTTTCAGCATCTTAACTTTATCAAAGGATTTATGGACAGAAGAACGCATGCCCGAGATTTACCACCTCGTGATGCGGTTATAGAAGATGTTAACAGACTTTTAAGTACAGAACAATTTTGGGGCTTAATTGAAGATGATTTAAATAAAGATCCGAGCGTTAGTTATTTCTGGGAGAGAACACAACCTCTTCCGACAATGATCGGTTACGCTTTTGACTATTGCCGATCTCCTGACGCTTTTCCACCTTGGCGGGAGTACATAACGTTTGATTATAAACCACCGGCGAATGATGAAAATTTGAACAAACAGATCTCTTCAGTAAGAAAACAAATACGAGAACGACACTATGACTATGGTCCTACATGGAGCAGGAAAATTTTTGAGCAATCAATTCAGGACCCACAATTTTGGGCAGATGTAGAAGCAGGAGTTCACGCGGTTGGAACACTTCCCAAACCTGCCAGATGGAAGGGGGAGAATTTGCGAAGTTTTTTCAGAAAATTCGATCCAGATAAACCGGAGGATGTCTACGCCCATGATCTTGATAGCATAAGAGGTGTTTACTATCCCATTTATTTATACCTAAATACTTCCTTTGCAAAAGTAAAGAAAGAAACGGGTGTTGGCCCTTCCCGAAAAGCTTGGTCAAATCCCATTATGGAAGCAGCTCCAGATAATATAAAGTTGCTGCTTCGTACCGTATATCCCAATGACACAGAGCCGGTAACACTACAGGAAATTGAAGGAATTATTAATCTTCCTACGGAGCTGCGAAGTCTTATGACCCATGTAGGAATGTTGCGGCGCGATACGCGCGGAAAAATACTTGATGCACTGTCAGTGTACGTAGGACATAGCAAGCCAGATATGAGCAATGACATGATTTATAGTTTACTTGAACAAGAAATTAATTTGCTTATGGATCAATCTGAACAAATTCCTGAGGTAAGTGCTTCTACGCTTGCTCATGAAGCGCAAGGAATTGTAAAACTTGTGAGAAGCTCTTCTAACATGCCAAAAGAAACACTCGCTGAATTAACAAACGCATTTGCCCAGTCATATTTTCAACCATTTCTGTCGAGTATTATGATGAAGCCAACCGCTTTATATTGGTTCGCAAATCAAAAGGCAGGTAGAGCCATCACGCCGGACATCATGCGGGATTTTTCAAAAGGATTGTTTCAAGGACAAATGTTTTCAGCAAGTCAGCAGTCGCCAGATGGAGTAAAATTTCTTGAAACATTTGCCTATCCATCATATGAAGCTCGAGCTATAGGGAACGCAGAATTCGCGCCGCGCATTCGGTATTATAAATCCGTTGACGAACATGGGAACCCAAAACCGCTTTTGTATCATCAAGTTGATGAGATAAGAACATTAATTGAAGATAGGGGAGGCATAGAAGCAAGTGAGGCAGGAACGGGAAAAACTGTAGTACTTGTACTTGCAGCAACCAATATTGAAACACATGAAAACGATAGAAATAGGATTTTAGTGGTAGGCACAAGGTCGGTTATCGATAATTGGGAAGAAGAATTGGAGAAGCATATAGAAGGAGTTGATGTTGCAAATATTACCTTTACCCGTGACGGTGAGAAAGGATCATTGTCACTTGGGAAAAGAATTGCATTTCTTGAAGATCGATTGCGACAAGGCGCTTTACCTCAAGTTGTAATGGTAAACTATGACGTTTTTCGCAATAAACAATTTCAGAGTTTGCTTGAAAGGTACAGATTTGATGTGAAAGTGGTAGATGAAACTCACAATGTTAAAAGTAAAATCGTTTCGTCGTTAAAAGAAGAGAAAGATGGCGTAGGAAGTTCAGTTGCGCAAAGAACAAGAGGTTTATACAGATCCCTTTTAATTGGTGATGCACCCGTAATGCTTGCAACAGGAACCCCATTTGTAAAAAACTTGGCAGAGCCTTTAATTATGGGACATCTTGTGCAGCCCAGAAAAATTACAATAGATGATATACAGCGGTATCGAAATAACCCGCGTCAAACACATGCGGTGGTAAGCGAAGTGATGATACGTCATAGAAAAGCTGAAATTGCTGATCTTCCTTTACAAGAATTATTATATCCGCAAATTTCATTTTCTTCACTTCCTCAACATGATAGAGCAGTTTTTGTGCAGCAAGCAAAAATGCTTTTGGAAACCTCTAAATCTCCAGCTGCGCTTTTTTATTCTCTTTTAAATCTTGAGGCACAAGCAAAATTTCCATGGTTTATTGATACAGTACAAAAAGTTGTAGCGGACGGAAGGCGAGCACTTGTTGTATCGCCATTTGTAACTGGAGCGGATAGAAACACCACAGAGGTTTCTACAAAGGCAATTGCACATAGACTCGTAGAAGCAGGCATACCTCCCTCAAGAATAGGAATACTTGATGGAGACACTTCCTCTCAGGAGCGAGTTGTAGTACGTCAAATGTTTTTAAATAGCGAGTTGGATGTTATTGTGGGAAGCGATGCTGTTGGGGGAGAGTCGATTACACTTTCAGGTCCGACTAATAGAGCAACGGATGTAATAAGTTTTATAGTGCCAAATCGTATTGACCGGTTTCTTCAAGACATTAACAGAATTCATCGCCTAAACCAAACAGAGGCTGTAACGGTTCATGTTCCATATGTGACAGAAGATGTTCTTGAAAGGCCGCAAGGCACGTACGATGAACAACTTGTCGCGCGGACAAGAAAAGAATTGCGTGATTTTGAATTAGTAGTTGATGGTAAATTTTTTATGAGTCCAAAAGATTATTACCAAGAAGTTGCTCGTGCAGGATATATAGCAACGGCAAAGGCAGTTAAATCTATCGTTGCAGAAAACGCGGAAGGAACCGGATCTTCAATATTTAGGATAAATGGCACATATGATGCAGAGATATTTAAAAAAGAAGTAGAGAAAAGGGTAAGGCCAATTATGCGAAGAAGAAGTTTTGCGCGGGCAAGAAATCAAAAACAATCAGCAAGAGTTATTGAGCAGACTGCTATGCAAACAGTAGTTGATTTCAGCGTTCCACAACGAAGAGCTTCGGAGGCATTTCCAGTTCCTGTAGCGCGTCCTAGAAGTTCACCTGAAACTTTACTATCATCAGTTAGTATGGACGGAAGAATTCTTCGCTTGGCACATTTTATAAAACTTGTTTCTAGTAACACACCGGAATTTCAAATTCCAAATAACGCATACAATGACCTAATGAAACAGGGAATAGCTTTGCCCCATCTGGATCCACTCGCGCTTTTAGAAGCTCGCCAAGAAGATTGGAAAATCGTAATGGATCTTGCTAAAACACAACGACCTGAGGCTATCGTTGAGCTCACACAGCCATCACAAGATATTTTAGAGTGGTTATTTACGCTTCAAGAGAGAAATCAGCAAATTGTAAACACGATAGACAACATTATGTCAGAATATATTGCCGCGGCGCGCGAAAGACTTCAAAAGAGAAAAACATAAATAGATAATTATGAAGCTTGGTTTTCAACGGTTGAGATTTTTTCGGCGATGACGACCGGTTTGTCGTTTTTACTGTCAATTCTTCCTTCAATTACTACCACCTGATCTTTGAGAAGCAAATGCCGATACTGATCATAAACCCGCGGGAAGATAACGCATTCGATTATGATCCCTTTTTCATCGCCAATGGTGAGAAACGCCATTTCCGAGCCGTTTTTCTTTGTAAAGATTTTTTTTGTTTGCTCAATGATGCCTCCGACCGTTACTTGCGTTCCATCTTTCTCCTCAGCTAGAAGGCCGATTTCGTGAGAAATGATATTTTTGAGAAGCACCAGGTTGTCCATTTGCGGATGCGACGTAAGGTAAAAGCCTAAAAACTCTTTTTCAAAGCCGAGTTTTTCAACCGGAGTAAAATCTTCGACATTCATCTCATCTGCCCCGCTTTTAATGCTTGCCTGACTAGTGTCTTCCTCGCCGAAAAGGCTGGTTTGTCCGCCGTCTTTTTGCTTTCTTTTTCTATTCACGCGCTCAACAATTTCAGGATAGGTTATAAGAAGCGTTGCGCGTTTGCCGAACCTGTCCATCGCGCCGGCTTTAATAAGACTTTCAATCGTTTTTTTATTTACCGCGCCCAGATCAACGCGAGAGCAAAAATCCTCAAAGCTCTGAAATGACCCTTCTTCGCGACACTGTAAGATAGTTGAAATCGCGGCGTCGCCGACGTTTTTAATCGCGGATAACCCGAACCGGATGCTTGTATTTTTTTCTATCGTAAACTCGCTTCCTGATGTGTTGATATCGGGCGGTAATACCGGCACATCCAGGCGTTTACACTCTGCAACGGCTTGGGCAATTTTTTCGTTTTTCACGGGGCCTGTTGTGCCGCGGGACTCGGCGGTCAGAAGCGCGGTCATAAACTCGACTGCAAAGTGGGCTTTGAGATATGCAGTTCTGAAAGCAATGGTTGCATAACACGCTGCATGTGCTTTACCGAATCCGTATCCCGCAAACGGTTCAAACAAAATCCAGAGTTTTTCAGCTTTTTCTTTTGTCATGCCGTTGGTGGTTGCTCCTTGAACAAATTTGTCATGCTGTTTTTTCATCTCAGAGGGAATTTTTTTACCCACCGCTTTTCGAAGTTTGTCCGCCTCAAGCCACGAATATCCGGCAACTTGGATTGCAGTGAGGAGCAAATCGTCCTGAAAGGTAATAATTCCATATGACTCCTTGAGTGTGTCTTCAAGGCGGGGATCGGGATAGGTAATAAGCTTGGGGTTGTGTTTGCGCGCCACAAACTCGGGAATGTTTGCCATAGGGCCGGGTCGGTAGAGCGCGACCATTGCCTGAAGATCAAAAATTGTTGTGGGTTTGAGCTCTTTTATATAACGCCGCATTCCCGCAGACTCAAGCTGAAAAATACCGGTTGTTTCTCCTGATGCAAGAAGTTTGTAGGTTTTTACATCGTCAAAAGAAAGTTTGGAAAAATCAATGGTTTTTCCCTGGTTTTCTTTGATAAAGCGAAGCGACTCCTGAATAATAGTGAGATTTCGAAGTCCCAGAAAATCAATTTTCAAAAGACCCACCCCGTCTTCACCGATTGTATACATATCATATTGCGTAACAATTTTGTTGCCGTTTGTTTCGCGCTGGAGCGGTGTGTACTCGGTAATATCTTTGTCGGCAATTACCACTCCTGCCGCGTGTACCGACGCGTGTCTGACAACTCCTTCTATTTTTCTTGCTAAGTCCAGAAGTTTTTTGGTTTCATCTTCGGTTTCATATGCACGTCTGAGTTCTGAATTTTGTGAAAGCGCGCTATCGATTGTCATTGCGTGTCCTTGCCATCCGGGCGGAATCATTTTTGAAATCCGATCGGGAACGCTGTAAGGCAGCCCCATCACTCTTCCCGTATCTCTTACCGATCCGCGGGCTTCCATGGTACCGAATGTGATTATTTGCGCGACTTTATCTTTGCCGTATTTTTTGGTGACATATTCAATAACTTCATCGCGCCTGTTGTCCGCGAAATCCAAATCAATATCAGGAGGGGAGGGCCGCATCGGATTTAAAAACCGCTCAAAAGGTAATTTGAAAAAAAGCGGATCAACATCGGAAATCCCCAAAGCATAGGAGACGATCGATCCCGCATTAGACCCTCTTCCCGGACCGACCGTAATGCCCTGTCCTTTTGCCCACGCCACAAAATCGGCAACAATCAGA
>DATIIG010000011.1:0-11812 GCA_035479835.1 Saccharimonadales bacterium (SeqCode)
ACGAGTGTGATACTGGTCATTTTACAAATCATCGTTGCCGCATGCTTGATCGGCGTAATACTTCTTCAAATGCAGGGAAGCGGCTTGGGAAGCTCCTTCGGAGGCGGCGGAGAATTTTATCGAAGTAAGCAAAGCATTGAAAAAATGCTCGTATATGTCACGATTGCGTTAACGGTAGTATTCGGGGGGCTTTCTATTGTACTTCTTCTCCCTCACCCTTAAAACACTATGGCTTTTTTAAAAAAACGAAGGCTTTTCATTTGGCTTCTGAGGGCATACATTAAAAGATGGGGACGGATGTTTGTGCTTTTTTTTGTTTTGGGACTTGCGTTTTTCTTTGCCGTGTACTTTTTCATTTTCCCGCTTTTTTCAAAACTCCCTTTTGTCCAGAAAAAAACAATCGGAGTTGTAGGTGCCTATACCGTGGACAGTCTCCCCACCCCAATTCTTTCGCAAATTTCGCGCGGCTTAACGTATGTTGATGATCATGGACAGGCAAAGCCCGACGTCGCGCAAAGCTGGGAAATTTTATCAGACGGCAGACGCTACGTTTTCCATCTTAAACACAATATTACTTTCAGTGACGGGTCAAAACTGACGTCAAAAAATATTTTATATAGTTTTTCCGATGTTTCGGTGCAGCGCCCCGATCCTTATACGATAGTTTTTTTACTCAAAGACAAATACGCGCCGTTTATCATCACCGTTTCGCGCCCGATCTTCAAAGACGGATTTGTGGGTTTGGGTGAGTATAAAGTCAAAAAAATTGATATCAATGGAAGTTTTATTGAGTCCTTGCAGTTAACAGCTGTCAAAAACTCATCGAAAAATTTAATTTATCAATTTTATCCCACCGTTGATGCGATTAAACTTGCGTTTGCAATCGGCGAAGTGACGCAGATGAGCGGTCTGAGCGATACAATGCTTGGTAAAACTGACTTTAAGCAGTTTCCCAGCGCTGTCATAACAAAAAATGTTGATTACCGAAACCTCGTAACGCTTTTTTACAATACGACCGATTCCACACTTTCGGACAAAAGAATTCGCGACGCGCTTGGCTACGGTTTGCCTGACACATTCTCTCAGGGACTTCGAAACTCTACTCCTTACCCGCCGACGCTTTGGGCGTCAAGTGCTGACGTCTCTCCTGTTTCGCAGGATTTTTCTCATGCCAAGCTTCTTCTTGCGGCAGCATCAGGTGACGCAAAAAATTCGACATTAAATCTTTCTATGAAAACACTTCCCGAATACCAAGACGTTGCAAAATCAATCGCGAAAGCATGGGAAAACATCGGCATCAAAACGAAAATAGAAGTAGTAAATTCTGTCCCCTCCTCGTTTCAAATATTTCTGGGAAAATTTACGCTTCCCCGCGATCCGGATCAATATTCGCTTTGGCATTCGGATCAGCCTAACAACATTAGTAATTATGATAAAAATAAACGCATTGACAAGCTTCTGGAAGACGGGAGAACCACAACCGATATAGACGAGCGCAAAAAAATTTATTCAGACTTTCAAAAATATCTTCTCGACGACCCCCCCGCCGCTTTTCTCTTTTTCCCTTACGACTATACGGTTACGCGGAAATAAAACTTCGAGACCTCAGTTTTTTGTGATATGTTATTGCAAATCGGTGCGCTTCGTCTCTCATTCGCATGACAAGTTGCAGAGCCGGAGAAGATTTAGGTAATTTAATTTCTTTAAAATCAGATGTAATGATTGTTTCCTCGCGTTTTGCGAGTCCGACAAGCGGTACGTTTACTCCTTTTTCGTTTAAAACTTCTTGTGCTGAAGAAATTTGCCCCTTACCCCCGTCAACTACAAAAAGATCCGGCATGGGCCACTCGCTGTGAGCTAGTCTTCTTTCAAATACTTCCTTCATCATTGCGAAATCATTCGGGCCTTTCGTTTTTCGGATTTTAAATCTCCTATACCAATTTCCGTCTTTCTCACCGTTTGTAAAAACCACAAGCGATCCTGTCGCGTTGGTTCCGGAGGTATTTGAAATATCATAACACTCAATTCTGACAAGTTTGTTAACTGAAACTCCGCTCGTTTGCAAATGAGCTTGTAAATCAGCCATTTCGCGGTCTCTTAAATCAGACCTTAAATTCGGATTTACTTCATAATCAAATGGGGGGTGGATAGGTTGAGTGATCAAAGTCATCGCGTTTATTTGTCTTTGAAGCTCAATTGCCTTTTCAAAATCCTCAATTTTACTTGCGTTGCCTCGTTCTTTCTCAAGTTCTTTAAGAACCGCTTTTGACTCTCCGCTTAACACTCTGATAATTCTTCTTATGGTTATTTTGTAATCTCTAAGTCCTTGAGTACTCAGCATCGGCGGGCACGGACAAAGGCCCAAATGATAATAAAGACAATAGCGTTTCGCATGATTTAGCACTGACTGGTACGGAAAAATTCTTCTGATAGTGCGAAGAACCATTCGCATATCACCTGCGTTGGGAAACGGACCAAAGTAAGCGGATCCGTCTTGCGGCTGCATTTCCAGTCTTCTTGCTACAAGAACTGCCGGAAACATCTCTTTTGCAGTAACCCTGATGATCGGATAGGCTTTATCGTCGGTTAATTTGATATTGTATTTAGGAAGATGTTTTTTAATGAAATTTGCCTCAAGAAGCAGCGACTCAATTTCGCTATCGGTAACTATTGTTTTTACTTTTGCAACTTGAGAAACTAATTGGCGCGTTCGCTCCCCCAGTGCCGCGCTTCTTTGAAAATATGATGAAACGCGGTTTTTGAGGTTTTTTGCCTTTCCGACATATAAAAGCTCACCTTTGTTGTCGTAAAAAAGGTAAATGCCCGGATCGGTAGAAAGCGATGAGTAATATGATGAAGGTACTGACAATAATAACACCTCCTGCCATGCTGTACGGATTTATAACAAACGGAGAAATTTTAAGCAAAAACTCCTGATGCTCTCCATTGATTGCTATTGTAATCGTGTCTTGCGTGTTTGTCAAAAAAGGAGTGGCCGCAAAAGATACGGGGACAATTGCGTTTCCAAACGGCGGGATATCGGGAAAATAGACGGTTTGTTTTAAGGGTTTTAAGATAGTTGTCGAAACGGTTACTGCCTGGCTCTGCGCCAGAATATTTCCGGTATTTGCAACGGTAAGAGATCCTGAAATCGGAAAGGCGGAAAATGCAACTTTGGGAAGATTTGAACTGATTTGCACATTCGCGGGACTCGCTGGAAACGACGAGCCAAACGCTACATCAACATCTTTTGTATCGGCCGCATTGATAAATTTATATCCGCCTGCGGGAACCGGATAGCTGCTGTCTTTGCCTTTGATGACAAACGCGAAATGATCAAAATCAAGAACATGAAAATAGTCAACATTACCCGTGGTATTTCCCCACGTCGGGTCAACCATGATCCATTCCTGTTTGTCACTGTCATAGTACTCCGGCCATGCATGCAACACGTCTTTCACCAACGAAAGCGGCCGCTCTTTTGAATTTTTTGTATACGCGAACCCGTCAATTTCCCGAGCAGGAATTCCCGCTGCACGGGAAAGCGCGATAAATAAATCGGTAAACTCAAGGCACACGGCAGAATTGGGGTGCTCCAAAACGTTTACCGCTCCGAGTCTGTTATTTTCCTGCGTCACGCGGGAGAAATCATAGTGAAGATTTTGCGCAACATAATTATAGATATTTTGCGGGGTTTTTAACTGCTTGGCTAGCGATGTTATTTTTGTGTCCTGACTTTGCCAATACGGCTTTTGCGCAAGATAAAGTGCTTTTTGTTGACTTGATAAAACGGTTTTTTTCGGAAATAAGGAAACTGCAACAAAGCCTTTTACCTGTATCGTGAGTTTTTGTGAAGGAGACAGTAAGTATTGCGCGAGCCAATTGCCGTCTTCATCAATGTGTACATTTTCCGGTTTTGGTGAAATGTTTGAAAGATAAATATTTTGATAATTGGTTTGCGGCGGAAGCGCAATTTCCGTTTTGACCGGGAACACATTCGGGTTTTGAATATGATAACTCAAATTATATGAGTAAACCTGTTTGTCACCGTATGCAAGTGAAATTCCGGATTTGCCCAAATCGCTTTTACTAAACGTAACCGTTTGATTATCATTTTTTACATTGGGTACATCAGGTTTTATGTAGACCGGGGCGCCGAAGCTTTTGGGAACACTAACATGCACCGTGAAATTATCAAAATCATTTTGATTTGAAAGACCGGGAATATTTACTTCCGCTACCGTTCCCTGTTCAACCGCCACGTCACTGGTATCAAAGGACAGAGTAAACAGCAGCGAGTTTCCGTTTCCCACAACATGTTTGTTAAAATTTAAACTGACTTCTTTTTCTCCGTTAACATTTTCGATAACGGGCGTGATTGCGCCGTCGTCATCGGCTGCTTTCAAATTCTGCACATCGGCAAATCCTACCTGGATTTTGTATGATGTCGCGTAATAATTACTTGTTTTGTTAGTCAGCGTTATATGGAAAGTGACGTGTGTCAGACCGTTTTGCGATACGGCATATGTCACGTCGTATCCCGTTGAAAAATTATCTGCTGCGTGAGTCGGGGTGACAATAGTTGAGAGGTAAAAAAAAGCGGAAAATAAAAAGAGCAGCAGTTTTTTCATTTACAACAATTTCTTCAAAAATTGTCCGGTGTACGATTTGGCGGTTTGCGCAATTTTCTCCGGCGTTCCCACGGCAACAATTTCTCCGCCTTTTTCTCCGCCTTCCGGTCCCAGATCGATAATGTAATCCGCGTTTTTAATCACGTCAAGGTTATGCTCGATTACTATAACAGTATTGCCGATATCGGTCAACTTTCTTAGCACTACAAGCAGTTTTTCAAGATCGGCAAAATGCAGTCCGGTTGTCGGCTCGTCCAGAAGATAGAGCGCGTCGGCGCCTTTTTTTGAAAGTTCCGCTGCAAGTTTTACGCGCTGTGCTTCCCCGCCCGAGAGCGTCGGAGCCGGCTGACCCAGTTTTATGTACGTCAGACCCACGTCGTAGAGCGTTTGCAAGCGGTGGGAAAGTCCGGGAACAAATGAGAAAAAAGAAAGCGCTTCCGAAACGCTCATATCCAAAACCTGAGCGATATTTTTGCCGTTAAATAAAACCTCGAGTGTTTCCCTGTTGTACTGATCACCGTTACAAACCTCGCATGTGACATATACGTCGGGCAAAAACTGCATTTCTATTTTAATTTGCCCTTCTCCCTCACACGCTTCGCACCTGCCGCCTCTGACGTTGAATGAAAATCTTCCCGGCCCGAATCCGCGAAGTTTTGCTTCTTTGGTTTTTGCAAAAATATCACGGATATAATTAAAACATCCGGTATAGGTTGCGGGATTACTACGCGGAGTTCTCCCAATCGGTGATTGGTCAATAAAAAACACATGTCTGATATGTTGGTAGCCGTTGATTGTTTCAAATTTACCCGGACGCTGCCTGTGGTAGGGATTTTTAATTTGCATCAGCGCATGGTACAAAATATCATTAATCAGTGTGGATTTTCCCGATCCCGATACACCGGTTACTACAACAAACTTCTGCAGAGGAAATGTAACGTCAATATTTTTCAAGTTATGCGCCGAGGCGCCCAGAATAGTCAATTGTTTTTTCTCTTCGTATTTACCGTTTCCTTTTATCAGTTGAATTTTTTTCTCGCCCGATAAATATTTTCCCGTCGGTGAATTTGGGTTTTGTTCAAGGTCTTTTTTTGAGCCCTGGGCAACTATATTACCTCCATGTTCTCCCGCCGCAGGACCGAAATCTACAAGAAAATCTGCTGCTTCCATGGTTTCCTGGTCGTGCTCTACAACCAGTACGGTATTTCCCAAATCTCTCAGCTTTCTCAGCGTTTGGATAAGCCGCGAGTTATCGCGCTGATGCAGACCTATTGAGGGTTCGTCCAACACGTACAAAACGCCGGTCAAACCGCTGCCGATTTGAGATGCAAGGCGAATTCTTTGCGCTTCTCCACCGGCCAGCGTATCAGCGCTTCGGGAAAGCGTTAAGTAGTCAAGTCCCACGTCGGTTAAAAATGTTAAACGCTGTTTGATTTCTTTGAGAATGATTTGTCCGATTTGAAGTTCTCGAGATGGAAGCGTAGTCTGAGTGTTTGCGATAAACGAAAGACACGCGTCAATAGGCATGTTGCAAACATCAACAATTGATTTTTCGCCAATCGTTATGGAGAGTGCATCTTTTTTCAGTCGGGAACCGTTACAAACAGGACATGTTTCGTAGCGCATAAACTTTTCTATTTGTGATTTAAGAAACATAGATTCAGTACTCTGATACCGCTTCATAAGTTCCGCCATAATACCGAAGAAGGGTTCATGGATTGTCGTTGCCTTTCCCCACCGATTTTCGCCTCTCACTTCATATTCTCTGTCTCCTGTGCCTTTTAAAAGAAGATCTTTTTTCTCTTTTGAAACCTCCGACAATCGCTTGTTAAGAGGGATATCATTTTCTTCACAAAACGTCTTGAACGTTCGGGTAAACCACGTATCGTGCATCAAAAGATTTGAAAACGCCAGAACTCCGCCTTCATTTATTGAAAGATTATTGTTATAAATCAAATCTTTGTCTGCCGTTAAGACAGTACCAAGCCCGTTGCAATTGGGGCACGCGCCATGCGGTGTGTTGAAAGAAAAAATGCGCGGCTCGATTTCTGAAATAGAAATATTGCAAAACGGACATGCGAATTTTTCCGAGAAAAGCTCATCCTGCATTTTTTTCGGTTTCTCCGGCATCGTAAATCCGCTATCGAGAACTTTTGCAATAATCATTTCCCCGTTTCCGAGTTTGAGCGCCTGCTCTATATCTGCGGCCACACGCGAGCGATCGGTAGTTTTGCTCAAAACCATCTGATCAATTACGACATCAATGGTATGTTTGTTGGTTTTAATAAGCAAAAAATCCTCATCAAGAGAATATATCGATCCGTCAATTCTCACTTTTTTATATCCGCGTTTTCGAAGATCCACAAAGAGCTCTGAGTATTCGCCTTTTCTGTCTTTGACAACCGGGGCAAGAAGAAATATTCTCACACCGGCTTTTGACGCGCTTTTGCCGATTTCCATGACGGTATTGGTAATTTGCTCGGGAGACTGATGAGAAATTTCGCGGCCGCAATTGGGACAATGCGGATGACCGATTCTTGCAAACAAAAGTCGCAAATAATCATAAATTTCGGTAACGGTGCCCACGGTACTTCGCGGATTGTGAGACGCTGCTTTTTGATCAATTGAGATCGCCGGTGAGAGTCCTTCAATCGCGTCAACATCGGGCTTTTTCATGACACCCAAAAATTGCCTGGCGTACGAGCTTAAGCTCTCAACATAGCGCCGCTGCCCCTCAGCATAAATGGTGTCAAATGCAAGTGATGATTTACCCGATCCGGAAAGCCCGGTAAAAACAATCAGTTTATTTTTGGGAATTTGAAGATCAATATTTTTAAGGTTATGTTCCCGCGCGCCTTTAATCTTGATGTAGTCCATAAAATAGTGACCTATTATTATAGACTAATTTGCGCACAAGAGCAATCAAAAGTCGGTAGTTAGTGTTTGGTCGCTGGTGCAAGGCGCTTGCGTGTTGTTTTTCTTTTCGCTCGGTGCGACTCTCCATCTATTTGATCAAACGACTGATCTTTCGCCTGCTGCCATTTTGTCATTGCCTGAAGTTTGAGATCGTCAAATTTGTCCATGACTTTTTGCTTTTTCTTTTTGTCAGACATGACACTTGCTACTGCTCCACCCACAGCCGCTCCTGCCATAAGTCCGAGCGCTCCTGCAGCGGAAGGACTAATTTTATGTTTTTCCGTTTTATAATCGAACATACACATCACCCCGCTTTCCAATAAGTTGATTGATAAATCCGACAAATCGCATGATGCTGCTTTGTTTTACATTTTCCTTCAATTCCCGCACATCTTGCGTAATATCCTGTGTATCTTCAACGAGCTTGTTTACGCTTTTGAGCGTTTCCGTAAGTCGATACGATGCATAGGCAAAAAATCCCGCCGCGACCAAAACTCCAATTCCTGCTGTGTAGTGGAGAAAATCAAGCGAATTCATGACACAATCATACAAACGGTGAATAAGAAGTAGCGTAAAAATATGTAAGAGAAGCGAAAGAAGTTATTTGTGATCGCCTTGATGAATATGTTTGAGAACAAACTTTACACGCGCATCAATGTCCATCACCGGCACTGTAACCATAGGAATTCCCAGGGCTTTGTAGCGTTTGTAAATATATGACGCAATAGCTTTTGCGTCCTCGTCTGATTCGACACGGACCGAGTCATTTTTCATAGGCAGCTGCTCAAAATAAAAAATCATTCGATACTTAGAATTTTTGTAAGCTTCAATCATGTGAGAGGGCACGGAAGCGTCGTAAAAATCGTGATATGCCAAAACATCCGGCAGTGCCCGGTCAAAGAAAATGTGCTCATTCTCCGGAAGCGTTGCTTCTTGACGAACATGTAGTTGAAAAATATCTTCCTGCTTTTTTGCTGGATCTGCGTTAATCTGCTCAATAGTTTCGCCGCTTGTGAGTCGTGAGGCGATATAATGTCTTCCTATTTCTGTAGCTGTTTTATAACCCTTTTTTTTGAGAATTTCAACGACGGTAGTTTTACCCGAGCACGGCCCACCGGTGATGACATACCAGTTGGTCTGTTTCATGCTGCGAAGGCTTCACGATAAGGTTGAACTAACTCTCGAGGACCATGTTTCCATAATACATCCAGCTCTGTTCTCATAATAGTTTTTATAGCTCCACGCTGTTCTTCTGTTGGCAAATAATGCATAAGATTAAAAGCTGGTATTACCATTCCCGGAATGGTGTCTTTGAGATGATTGATTATTTCAATATACTTTTCTTTACTGGCACCATGCACATCAAACGCCCATGCGGCGCCGACTGTTCCGCTTACTTTGTCGCTTAAATGTGCAATTTGTGTAGTCAAATCATTTTCGTTATTCGCCACATATCTATCGTAATAATACTGCGCGAGATCACGCGCAAACGGGTCTGGAATAAAGGGAAATATAGCTCTTCGCGCTGCGACCGGCTCAAGCCGTTTTCTAGCCCAATCTCGATGGGTTCTGTCCGTTGGTTGGACGTCGCCGATAAGTCTGGCTGCTTCGCCTGCGTCGTGCGTTACTATTTCCGCAATTGCTTCATCAAAATCTATCGGTCCTCGCAGCGCAGGAAATGTTTCGCCCCAATTGGTTAATCTTTTTGTTGCATCCGCAACGTGTTCTAAATTCGTTTCAGCAAAAGTCGGATTAAATTTCTCCTGGATTTTTGATCCGCGTCTCACACTATGCAATGACTGTTCGTATCTTTCTTGGAGTCCTGACTTGGGAGGCAAAACAAAGTCATATACCTCTTTTACATTTTCCGGCAGCACGTCTGCTAAATGAAGTGGTAGAGGGGCTTGGGTGTGTCTTTTGGGTTTTGGCACATCTTGATGTTTTCGTATGACGAGTACTGTATCGTAGACATTGTTAACGCGGTAAAGGGTTTTATTGCTAAGGAAAAGATTGCCGAGTTGCGACAAATGAGTAGGCAGTGGTGCGTCTTCTCTGCTGTGTCGTGCCATAGGAATTCTATAGGCCTCTTTTATTATAATCGGGCATACGAGTTTTTGTCAAGATGGCAAAACGGATCAGATAAACTGTTAATTTACCGCGCCGAGGGCTTCGATTTTTTTCTCCAGATCTTGTGTCTCAACTTTTGTAATATCAATCCCCTCTTTTTGCCCCACCAGAAGTCCTAAGATTATCCTCCTGGCACGAACCGCTTCCTCTTTCCATAAATATTCAACGCTCACCCAGTTTTCGCTAAATCCGTCGGGCAAAATTTTCAGGGTTGCAAAAAGAAGCGCGCGGTCTACGAGGACATCTTTGATATGCGGGATAACAATACTTTGCACCTCATCGGTAAAGAAAAAATAACGATGAATAATATTTACTTTGTTTTCGTCAATTACGATACTGTCGGGAAAAAGGTCAAAAGGAAATATGCCGCTGATTTTAAGCAAAACTCTATTTGATTTGCCCACCAGTGTTTCAAACTTCTGACTTTGTTTGCTTATTTCTTTCTGATCGGGTGGAGATTTAGGAGGACTTGGGTAATTTTCTTCAATGCACGGAGCACCGTCCATGGTCTGATGCATTTCATGTTTTCTCTGCTCAAAGACATCATCCTGCCTATTCATAATGCCTTATCCTCCTTTCATAATATCCCAATAGTAAACTATAATGGTGTGTTAAACGGGTGAGATGGACGTAAGAAGAAGATGAGCATTTTAAGCTTTTGTGACGCCAGAGGGATTCGAACCCTCGATTCCAGGGATGAAAACCCTGTGTCCTAGGCCACTAGACGATGGCGCCTTTTAATTTCTCAACAAACACATACTCTCTTTCAAGAGCATGTGTTTTATTATACCAAAAACAGCAGAAACAAACTATTTCAGTCGTTTCCTTACCGTTACCACCACGTCTTCCGCTGTTTTTTGACCGCCGAGTCCAAATGCTATTCCGCCGGCCAACGCAATCATTGCAACAAATCCGGTGAAAAGTATTCGGATCAAGTCACTTGCAACTCCCAGCTGGTTTAAAACCGCCAGGATCACAAATACATTTACCGCCCAGCGTGTCACCGATGCGACTGTTGCCGCGGTGTCTTTTGAAAATCCTTTTGCCGAAGCAAGAACGATATCAGACGCAAGTCGCGCGAACACAAGTCCCACAACCGCGATAATTGCCGCAACAAATACATTTGGCAGGTACAGCAAGAATTCGTTTAATACCGTGACAATTCTTGGCAGCCCCCATACGTCGGCAGTTGGAATTAAAAAGATAATAATTACAAACCAGCGTACGATTTCCGCAAGAATGTTTGTCCAGCTAAATTCTTCGCGCATTTCCGGTACGCCATAACGTTTTAAAAATGTCTCAACATGCAGTGCTCGCAAAACGCTGATTACTACTTGTTTGAGAATTGACGCGATGATGATACCGATAAGAAGAAGAATAAGGCCGGCGAGGAATTTGGGAACAAACGTGATAACAATAAAAACGCCGTTATTTAAGGAAGTTATTAATGTCTGACCAATATTTGGCATGTCCATTTCTCACCTCCTTTCCTGCAAAAGTTTCGTAAAAAATAAATTGCCGATCTTGCTCTCACTATAACACGTTATCATTCCTTGTCAATAGCGTGTTTGGTTGTTATAATTGATAAATCCGCGTTTTGGGCCGGTAGCTCAGCGGTAGAGCAGGAGCCTTTTAAGCTCTTGGTCGTGGGTTCGAATCCCACCCGGCTCACTCAATTCTTTTATTCTTCTTACTTCCTTTTGGTTGACCATAGCAATCTAATTCGATATAATGCTCATCTATGAGTGCAGAAGATAGATTGGGAAATGGATCAGGGGTTTGGATGAGCGCAGATGCGACAAGTGCAGAACAATTGTTCGGCGCAGGTACTCCTAAGGATGAATTTACAACTGCGATCATACGCTTTTGCTCAGATGAAAATTTTAGAGTTATCTACAATTTGACTCCAAGCGGAAGAAGGGTACGCTTTACAATGGATGAGCAGGTTGTTGACGGCGCGATAAAATTTTACGACGATTTCGTCCAAAAGCATGGAGGCAAACGATTCGTTCACTATCTTATATATGAATCGCCGAGTGCCCTGGCTGATGAAGTTTTACCTCTAGTTCAAGGGCTTCCCGCAGAAAGCAATGAAAATGTTGTACTTTTTATGGGAATTTTAAAGGATAGAAGTATCA
>DATIIG010000012.1:0-2866 GCA_035479835.1 Saccharimonadales bacterium (SeqCode)
CCGCCGACACACATTTCAAAACACGAAGCTGCGATACCGCCTTCGCTTACGTCATGACACGCGAGAATATCGCCCGATTGAATACCTTTCGTAACTGCGGAAAAAACTTTCGGCAAGTTTTTCAAATCAACATGTGGGACAGAGTTTGCAAAATCCTGTTTGCCCACAAGTACAATTGTTGAGTTTGTTTTTTTAAAATCAGCCGTTGTTGTTTTTGAAACATCGGAAATTTTGCCAAATACAGACATGCAAAGAGTAGGCGGAATTTTTATAACTTCGCCGTTTTTTCCTCGGTACGTTGATGACAAACTGTCTTTTCCCGAAATGACCGGAATTTTAAATGTTTTCATCATATCAACAACCGCGTCTACGCATCGGTCAAGCTCGTAGAGTGTTTGCGGGTCGGGGAATGGGAAAATATAATTGTTGATAAGCGATGCTGCTATATAGTCGCCGCCGACTGTGACATAATTTGCAAGCGCCTCAACTCCGGCCCACAGCGTTCCCCAGTAGACATCGGTGTTATTTAAAACAGGATTTAAGCCGTGTGAGATAACCACGCCGTATGGCTTATTCAAAAGCGGTCTCACAACTGCCGCGTCGTTTGGCCCGTCAAATTTTTCTCCGCTGTAAGGCGGTACAACGCTTGTTCCCTGTACCGAGTGGTCGTAAAGCCTGACAATCGGTTCTTTTGAGCAGATGTTAGGATCGGAAAGAATTTTTTTCAACACGGCAAGCCATTCGTTTTGCGTTTTGGGGAGTAAGGAAAATTTGGGGGATCGGGGATGTTGGGAAATTTTGGAACTTGGTTTTTGCGCAATCATGGTTCGTTGGGGAAGACCGTGATGCAAAAATTCCATAGAAAGCTCGCATACGAGTTTTTTTCCGTAGTACACGCGAAGTTTACGACTGCCGTCAAATGTTCCCAAAACGCAGCTTTCAACATTATATTTTTTGCATATCGCAAGAAATGTTTTGAGTTTGGTTTTGGGAACCGCGGCAAGCATGCGTTCCTGCGACTCAGAAACCCAGATTTCCCATGGAGCAAGTCCTTCATATTTGAGTTTTGCTTTTGACAAATCAACGCTGACTCCTGTTTTTTCTCCCATTTCTCCGATTGCCGATGAAAATCCGCCTGCTCCCAAATCCTGCATTGCCCTGATGCAACCTTTGTCGCGTGCTTCCAAAAGCGCGTCAAACGTGCGTTTTTCCTCAATCGCATTTCCGATTTGTACTGCAGTTGAGTTAACACTGATAGTTCTATCAGTCATCTCCCCGGATGAAAATGTCGCTCCATGAATTCCGTCTCTGCCGGTTGCGCCGCCGACTGCGACAACCGCGTCACCTATCTTTGGACTGCCTTTTTGTGCGGATTTTTTGGGCACAATGCCATACGCGCCGACAAGCACAGTCGGTTTTGCGCGAAAATCATTGTGAAAATGAAACGAGCCGTTGTTGGTTGGAATTCCGACCCTATTTCCGTAATCTTTTACCGCTGCAACCGTTCTTTTAAGCAGATAATCAGGAGGAAGACAGCCCGCCGGAAGTTTGGAAGAGGGCATATCAGGAGGAGCAAAACAAAAAATGTCAGTTGATGCAATCGCTTTTGCTCCCTGTCCGGTTGCGACAACATCGCGAAACACGCCGCCACTGCCTGTCATTGCGCCGCCGTACGGCTCGATAGCAGAAGGGGAGTTATGCGTTTCCGCTTTGCCGCAGATGGCAAACCCGTCGTAGAAATCCATAACACCCGAGTTGTCAACAAAAGCCGAAACAATGTGTTTGTCGTGTTTTAATGCTTCCTTTTTAAGCCGTGAGAAAAGCGGCTCTTTTTCTTTGCCGTCTATAATAAGTTTTGCTTTGAATGTTTTGTGACTGCAATGCTCGCTCCACGTTTGCGCCAGAGTCTCCAGTTCACAATCGGTCGGGTCGCGCTTAATTTTTTGGAAATACCTTTGAATAACATGCATTTCGTTCAAATTTAAAAACAGTTTGTCTTTTGAAAGTTTCATAAGCTCTACATCGGTCATGTTCCGCAGAGGAATTGTGTTTGTCGGGCCAACAGCGCCTTTTATCACAAGTGTTTTCGGTTTTCCCTCAACAATGTGTTCGACGATCGGGTTAAAGAGTTTCAATTTCAAAGCAAAATTTTGCGCATCGCCGTTTTTAAGGTTTCCGAAAAACCCGTATTCAATGGAGGAGTCGGCAGCGGTAAGATGTATTCCCAAATCTGAGGCAACTTTTATAATTGATGCAACCTGGGGGTTCATGACGCCGGGTTTGTAGCCGATTTCGACAGCGCTTGCATCTTTTGGAAGAATAGATTTGTTAATGGTATACGTTTGATTTATTTTCTCGCAGAACAGCTTTTCCGCAAGTAGTTTTGCCTGCTTTTGACTTGCTCCTTCCAATCGATACACTATTGCAGTTGCAACGTTTTTGACAGAATTTATTTTTAGCATGGTTTGTATGTCATGCAAAACACCTTGCGCCCGAAGGTCAGGCCCGATAATTGTTTGTACGCGAATTGTTTGGATCATAGATAAAATCGCTCTTGTTCTTTCCAGCCGATGTCTGTTCGGAAATGCAGATTATCACCTTCAATAAAAATAAGACTTATGGCAGCGTAGGCTTTTTGACGCGCTTCTTGGGCAGTTTTCCCTTCTGCGACGAGATGAAAAATTCTGCCGCCGCTGACAAAAAACCGCTTGCCTTTTCGTTTTATTCCCGCGCCGAAAAGGATAATACCCGGCAGTTTCATTGTCTGTTGTAAGCCGAAAATTTCTTTACCGACGACGTGTTTATAATCAGTGGGATAACCGTTGGCGCATGCTGCAATGCTGATGCGGATTTTTTCATCAAAAAC
>DATIIG010000013.1:0-5643 GCA_035479835.1 Saccharimonadales bacterium (SeqCode)
AACATTGCAAGATTTAAGTCCAAAGTATTTATCTACAATTCCAATTGACCCAATCAATGGGAAAAACTATACGTATGAACCAAAAAGTGACAATTCGGGCTTTTTTGTTAGCGGACAGGTGTCTGATGGAACACAATATAAAATCGAATTGAATAATTTGATAAAGCAATAAAGGAGTTTATCCTTAGCGCCCGAACCACTCTTCCAGAATTTCTTCGAGATTGACATAAACTTCTTCTTCTGAAATACTAAGTTATGGATCCGAACCAACCAAATCAAGTCCCGCCGGTGCAAAATTTGCCGCAAACGCCTGTTCCGTCGGCAAATCAAACACCACCCGCTCCCCATTTTCCGAAAACACTTTTAATCGGGGTTGTTGTTTTTATTCTTGTAATCCTCGGCGCCGGCGCATTCGTTTTGCAATCGAAAAATAATAAACAGCAAATCGCGCAACTTACTCCCGCTCCGACCAAACCAATTACTCCACCCTCCACCCCCGACCCTACCGCAAATTGGAAAACATATACAAATACAATGTACGGCTATACGTTAAAATATCCAAATACTTGGGAAGCATGGAATGGACTGTATTATCCAGCTCAAATTTCATCCTCTCAAGTAATTCAGATCATAAGTAAGCCGGATTATATCCCGTTGATACAAAAAGCAGGTATCTTGCTTGAAAATTTTGAAAAAAATGATTACGCTTGGATAGAAATA
Organism: Saccharimonadales bacterium (SeqCode); assembly: GCA_035479835.1. GTDB lineage: Bacteria > Patescibacteriota > Microgenomatia > Levybacterales > UBA12049 > DATIIG01. The sequence goes on from DATIIG010000013.1 coordinate 721, forward strand.
AATGTTACACCCCTCGGACAACAATATAATCATGGGAATGAATTAGAAACAGTTACCACAAGTACTGACATTCCGACATTTTTTGGATTTAAAGATAATAGTCAAGAAATAACGCTGAATGGACAAGTTGCTTATTCTATGGTCAAACCTATTGCCCCTCGAGAAGTATCTACAGGTTTTCAAAATGGAATTCTCAAGAGAGTGGCTACGCGAATTAATGGCAATATTGTAAATATGGATGCGCAATATCCTCATGGCTTTACTGAAACTAATAGTTTAGCTGAAACATTTGACCAAATTCTCTCCACGTTCAAATTCACCGATTCACCAAATCAACCATCATCTTGGAAAATATTTCAAGGTAAAAGCACTTATTCACAATATCCTTCCTTAGGGAACTTTATGATTTCATATCCACCAACCTGCACGCTTGAAGGTAGCAATCGTGGCCCTCTCATTGATTGTCCTCAATTTAGCATGAATCCTCAAGCCGGAGGACATGGCGCAAGCCTTATAAAAGAAGATACAGTTGTTTTAAATGGAATAACATGGACAAGGAGACTACTTGATAAAGGTGATAACACTGTTGGTTATTCGAGTTACGAGACAGGAACAAATAACACGACCCAACTTGTAGAAGTTATATACAAAACCTACTCTCAATCCGTACAAAAAGACGTAGAAGCAATTATTGCAACATTTAAACCTTTATAAATTATCTCCCGAACCACTCTTCCAAAATCTTTTTTGCAATTGGGGCGGCGACGTTAGATCCCTCTCCACTGCTTTCAACCAAAACCGTCACGACAATTTGCGGATGATATGCGGGGGCAAAAGCAGTCAGCCACGCGTGGGGTTCTGTCGTTGGTCCTCCATGCTCCGCCGTTCCTGTTTTACACGCCACAACAACATGACGAAACGCAGCTGAACTACTTGCGGCAGGCAAAATATCTTTTCCGTCAATTTGTAGCTTTTCGTTTTTCACTTTAAACTGGAAAAGCGGCCACGCGACGCCGCCGGTATCACATGCCTCAATCATCCCCTCTCTGACAAGTGAAATTGTTTTCGGGTCAAGAAAATTTTGGTTTTTAATACTGGGTTTTTCATCAAGCAGCAAATGCGGCTGATACAGCGTCCCGTCATTTGCAATCGCCTGCGTCCACCCGTTGACCTGCAAGGGCGTTGTCAAAAGATACCCTTGCCCGATGCCGTAATGATACGTATCGCCTAAGTACCACTGCTCTCCGATTGCTTTTTCTTTCCACTCCGGCGTGGGAACAATCCCTTTTTCTTCACCGAACAAATCTATTCCCAAAACATTTCCCAAACCGAACTCGCTTGCGGTTTTTGAAATCTGATCAACGCCGATTTTGGCAGCGAGTTCATAGAAAAAAATATCGTTTGACCTCTTGATGCCCTTGACTACATCAACCGAACCTTCGGTGCGGCCGTACTGACTGTAATACCAGTTGCTAAACGAAAACGCGCCGACTTTGAGAATTCCGCTGTCTTCCACCTGATAATTTTGATCTATAATTTTATTGTGGAGTCCCGATGACGCGACAACTAATTTAAACGTTGACCCCGGCGGATACGTACCCGAAATCGCGCGGTTGAGAAGCGGCTGATTTTCCCCGTCGGTTAAAATTGACGCGACGTCGGGGTATCCGCTTGTTGTTCCTGTTTTGTAATTTTGTCCAAGCGTAAATAAATTCGGGTCAAATGAAGGTTTTGAAACCAAGCTCAGAATTTGCCCGTCAGGCGTTGTGACAATCGCCGCGCCTTTTTTGACATCTTTCATTGCCGTAAACGCGGCCTGTTGCAACTTGCTGTCAATTGTTATTTGGATATTTTGTCCGGGGATCGGATCCGCTTGGCCGAGTTTTCTGATAATTTTGCCCGAGGCATCAACTTCGGAAAGCGTTTTTCCGTCCTGTCCTTTTAATTTATCTTCGTAGGTCTGCTCAATTCCCATTTTGCCGATGATGTCGCCGCCGCGGTAACTTTGAAACTGGGGAAGCTTGAGCTGGCTATCTGAAATTTCCCCTACATATCCGACTACATGCGAAAGCGCGTCTTTGTAGGGATACTGCCGAAGAGAGTCAATTTCAAGATTTTTGTCTCCCGCGGCAAGCCGCGCAATGCCTTCTTTTTCATCAAGAAACGTCGTCTTTTTTTGCCCCGCGTTTTTTAAATCACTTTGCCGAAATCCCGGCATGTTAAAAACAAGCGGCATATTATTGCGGTCAAAAATTATTCCTCTTGGTGCATGAATTGTGGTAGTTTTGATCCGGTTGTTATCCGAAAGTAAACGATAATAATCCCCCTGCATCACCTGTAAAAGAAAAAGTTTAACAATTAAAATTCCCGCAAAAACAATAAGAAAAACGGGTAAAAGAAATCCGCGCATTGACCGTTTGCCCCCGGACATGCTATGACTGTGGTGAAACGATTCGGTGATAATATGGTCCGAAAACGCCGCACCGGTTTTCATGCTTTTCATAATGTCTGCTGTTTGGTTTTTATATGAGAAACGCGAAGAAAAATAAAAAATCCTGCTATCGAAATTATGCTACTTAACAAAACCTCCGGTATGATATCTTTTTGTGAAAATAACATGAGAAAGAAAAATGATGCGATACCGGTTGAGAGAAAAACAAAATAATATGTCCGGATTTCAAATTTCCGTTGGTACAAAAATATAAGCCATATACATACTAGCAAAAATATACTGCTTACTCCAATAGTTCGCATGGCAAAGAGATCAAGCAGTAGTCCGAATACAAACGCGAGGGCAAAAACGCTTTGACTTTTGGCGGTAACCGTTGCCAAAATAAGAATAATTAAAATAAGCGGCAGGGTTGTCACCGTGCTTTCCAAAACCAGCCCCGCAATAAGAAGTAGCAGAATTACCGGCATCATTTGGGTAAAACAATAAAAACAGTTCGCAAATTTGCCGGATTAATAAGACTTTTTATTTTTGCGGTTTGAAAAAGATTGCTGGGTTTTTTATCAATCGCCGTAACTTTGCCGATCACCAGATCCGCCGGAAGTCCTGCTCCTTTTGCGTCGATATCACCTTTGGTAATAATAAAATCATCTTTTGAAAGCGTGTCTGATAATAAAACATTATCCAAAAGTATTTCGCCGCTATCCTGTCCTTTGACTATCCCCACAGCCTGCGTATTCTGATCTTTTGCCGTAATGACCACTGCCTGATTCCCCAGAAGCGTCACCTGAGAGCGCGTTGAGCTGGTTTTTGTAATTTTGCCGATGAGATTATTTTGCACAACAACTGCCAGTCCCGTTGAAATACCTTCATCCGTTCCCTTGTCAATAATAAATTGCGAAGGCACAGAGAACCCGGGCAAAAATCCGGGCGCGCCGATTACTTCCGCCGGCAAAAGCGAAAGACTTTTAGGGTAGGTGGTTTCAAACTGATCACGAAGCGCGCTGTTTTCTTTTTGGAGTTTATCAAGGTCAACAAGTTTTTTAATAAGCATTTGATTTTCTTTTTCAAGTTGAGCGACCTTACTGTCATCTGAAGATGAATTAAACATATGAAACGTTCCTTTTTGAATTGGAGTAATAATATTATTCAATCCGTTAACCAAAGGATTTAAAAATCCTACTGCAACAAGAAAAATGATAATAATTGAACAAAAAAGGAAAATAAAAAATGTGGGGAAAAATTGTTCTCTTTGCATCTGTTAATTTTCAACTTTCAATTCTCAATTCTCAACTACTTGAGCCCTCCAATTACTTTTACCCTGTTGAGCAGTTGATCGTCTTCCAAAACTTTTCCTGTCCCGCGAACAACCGTTGTCAACGGATCTTCCGCGCGGATGACCGGAATATGAGTTCGCTCAACAATCAAATGATCAAGTCCCGAAAGTAAACTTCCGCCGCCCGTAAGTAAAATCCCGTGTTCTAAAATATCCGATGTTAACTCAGGCGGTGATTCTTCCAAAACGTCGGCAATTGCCTCAATTATTTTTGAAACCACGGGAGAAAGTGCTTCTCTGACTTCAACTTCACTGACACGAAGGCTTTTGGGAAGCCCTGTTTCAATATCTCGGCCTCTCACAACCGCCATTCTGTCTCCCTCGTCCTCTTCTTTTTCCGCCTTTGGCGCAGTGTTTTTAATTTTTAGTTTTCTCTCAAACGCGCTTCCGATTTTAATCTTTAGCTCCTCCGCGCTGCGCTCACCGATGAGCAGTCCATGGCGAAGACGAATATAGTGAATAATTACCTCGTCCATATCATCACCTGCCAAACGAAGCGAGCGCGAAACAACAATCCCCCCCAGTGAAATAATCGCGATCTCCGTTGTTCCGCCGCCAATGTCAACAACCATCGCGCCCGTTGGAGCAAAAACGGAAATATTTTCTCCGATTGCCGCTGCCATCGGCTCTTCTATCAGATACGCCTGCCGTGCTCCGGCTGAAAGTGCCGCTTCCCACACAGCGCGGCGTTGAACTTCCGTCACAGCCGATGGAATACCAATCACTACACGCGGCCTCGACCACGCAACCGGCAGCTTACTTCCCACTGCGTGCACCAGTTCTATGTAATGCGCGATCATCGCCGCGGTCGCGTCAAAATCCGCAATGATTCCCCCTCGCAAAGGTCTCACGGTGATAATACTTTGCGGCGTTTTGCCCACCATTTTTTTTGCCTCAGTTCCGATCGCGATTACTTTTTTACTTTTTTTATGCATCGCCACAACTGAGGGCTCGCGGATAAAAACACCTTTACCCCGCACCCAGACAAGTGTATTTGCGGTTCCGAGGTCAATGCCGATATCATGGGAGAAAAAAGAGAAGAGATTATTGAGTGCACCAAACTTTACTTTCATAAACGATACCATTCTAGCATCTTATGCACTCTTTTCCAACTGCAACAATTTCTGTCGGTGTGCTA
>DATIIG010000014.1:0-4722 GCA_035479835.1 Saccharimonadales bacterium (SeqCode)
AAAGCTCTATAATCACAGGTGGAAGGCAATACAAAAATTAATTCCAATAATTAAAAAAGAGTTATGTTAGACATTAAGTTTATCAGAGAAAATCCGAGTCTTGTCCAAAAGGCAGCAAAAAATAAAAATATTGATGTAAATATTGATCATTTACTGGAGATTGATCAAAAATACCGACAATTGCAACAGGAAGTACAAGCTCTTAGGGAAGAGCGAAACGCGTTTACAAAAGAAATACAGGGAAAACCCACCGATGAGCAAATAGGAAAAGGAAAAGATTTTAAAGAAAAACTTGAAAAAGAAGAGCATGCACTTTCGGCGGTAAAAGAAGAGCTGGACGGACAGCTTTTGAAAATTCCCAATGTTCCGGCAGATGATGTGCCGGTTGGAAAAGATGAAAGCGGAAACAAAGAAGTAAAAAAAGTCGGTGACATCCGACAGTTTGATTTTACTCCAAAATCCCACGAAGATTTGGCAACTGCGCTTGATTTATATGATACAAAACATGCGGTAAATATTGCCGGTACGCGCGCGTATTTTCTCAAAGGTGATTTGGTTTTTCTGGAGCAGGCGGTACTGCAATACGCGCTGGATTACATGAGAGCGCAGGATTTTACCGCAATGACCGTTCCGTGGATGGTACATAAAAATGCGCTGTATGGAACCGGATATTTTCCGTGGGGAGAGGAAGATCATTACACAACACAGGACGGACAGGTTTTAATCGGCACCGCGGAAGTTTCGCTCACCGCGTATCACAAAGATGATATTTTACAGGAAAAAGATTTGCCCGTTAAACTGGTAGGAATATCTCCCTGTTTTCGCCGCGAAGTCGGCAGTTACGGCAAAGACACAAAAGGATTTTTCAGAGTTCATCAATTTAGTAAAGTGGAGCAGGTGGTGTTGACCGTTGCCGATGAAACTATTACCAGAGAATGGCATGAAAAAATGCTTGGTTACGCAGAGCATTTGCTGCAGGAGCTAAAACTTTCTTATAGAGTACTTCTGATGTGTACCGGCGACATGGGAGCGGGACAGCGCAAAAAATATGACATCGAAGTCTGGTTTCCCTCACAGAAAAAGTACCGCGAGACGCATTCCGCGAGTTATTTTAATGATTTTCAATCCCGAAGACTAAACATGAAATACAAAACGAAAAACGGAGAAACAAAATATGTATATACCTTAAATAATACCGTTGTCGCAACACCGCGACTTTTGGCGGCAATTTTAGAAAACTATCAGGAGGAAGATGGAAGTATAATTGTTCCGGAAGTTTTGCAAAAATACATGCACAATCCCGTTATAAAATCTTCAAAATAAAAAATTTTAATTTTATTTTCATTTTTTTAATAAAATTTTTTACAAATTTTTAAAAAACTTTTTCAAAAATTAGCTTCGATCTGTAATAAAAAAGTAAAAATTTATATTTGTGATTTTTGCCGTTATATCAAGCTAAACAACATAATTTGAAGCAAAGAAAAATTCTTGACAAAAGAAAAAAAATATTTCACTATTAGTTTGATTTTATATTTACTCTTTTTTCTGTCTAGAAAGAGTGAACAAATCAAAGGAGGTGAGCAAAATGGCAAAGAAAAAGAAAAAGAAGAAGAAATAATTGGTAAGTAATTTGGAACTTACCAATTGATCAATTGGTAACCCCTCGCCATTTTGGTTGAGGGGTTTTCCTTCTCCCAAATATGGTATAATTATACGATCATGTTGCCCTTCCTCAACAAATTTTTTGACTCAAACGAAAAAGAAATAAAAAAACTCCAAGACATTGTCTCTTCAATAAATGCTTTTGAAGAAAAAGTAAAAAAACTCAAAGATACTGATTTTCCCAAAGAAACGGAAAAACTCAAAAGTAAAATTGAAAAAGGAGAGACGCTTGACGAGGTTTTGCCGTATGCATTCGCGGTTATTCGTGAAGCGGCACGCCGCTCAATCGGACAGCGGCATTACGATGTGCAACTGATGGCGGCAATAACACTGGCTCATGGAAAAATTGCCGAGCAAAAAACGGGTGAGGGAAAAACGCTTTCGGCAATTCCCGCTTTGTATCTTCATGCATTAACCGGAAAAAATGTGCATCTCGTAACTGTTAACGATTATTTGGCCCGCCGGGACGCGGGGTGGATGGGGCCGGTATTTCATTTTTTGGGACTTTCGGTTTCTTCAATTATCTCCGAACAACAGTTTTTGTTTGATCCTGATTATACTGATAACTCAACCGATGATTTCAGACTTAGTCATTTAAAACCGGTTTCGAGAAAACAAGCATATGAAGCGGATGTTGTGTACGGTATTAACTCGGAATTCGGTTTTGATTATTTGCGAGACAATATGGCACAGGATAGACAATCGGTTGTGCAGCGCGGATATTATTTTGCCGTTGTTGATGAAGTTGACTCGGTTCTGATTGACGAAGCGCGAACTCCCCACATTATCTCAGCTCCCGATGAAGCGCCGACGAAAAAATACTATGAATATGCATCACTTGTTGAAAAATTAACTCCCGAAATTGATTATAAAATTGATGAAAAGTTAAAAACCGCGCATCTGACGGATCACGGCATCGGCAAAATTGAAAAAATGTACGGGGTTGCAAATATTTATGAAAAAGATTTTGACACGGTGTATCACTTGGAAGCGGCTCTGAAAGCGCGAACGCTATTTCATAAAGAAAAAGATTATATTGTCAAAGACGATCAGGTAATTCTTGTTGATGAGTTTACAGGACGGCTTATGACGGGCAGAAGACTCTCGGAAGGTTTGCATCAGGCAATAGAAGCAAAAGAAAATGTTTCCATCCAGCGCGAGTCAAAAACGCTTGCCACCGTGTCTTTGCAAAATTATTTCCGGATGTATGAACAGCTAAGTGGCATGACGGGAACCGCGGTGACGGAAGCGGAAGAGTTTCACAAAATTTATACTCTGGATGTTGTTGTTATTCCGACCAACAAAAATATGGTAAGAAAAGACGAGTCGGACGCGATTTATAAAACGGGAAGAGCAAAAGTTTCCGCAGTTGTTACTACCATAGAAGAAGCGTACAAAAAAGGACAGCCGGTACTGGTGGGTACTACATCAATTGATAAAAATGAAATTATTTCCCAGGCTTTGAAAAGGCGCGGAATAAAACATGAAGTATTAAACGCCAAAAATCATTTGCGCGAAGCCGAAATTATCGCCCAGGCCGGAAAAAAAGGCGCGGTTACCGTTGCCACAAATATGGCGGGGCGTGGTGTTGATATTATCCTAGGGGGAGAAAGTCCGAAAAAAGAAAACGGCATGGAAGACCAGAGTTCAAAAGAATGGAAAGACTGGGAAAAGGGACACAAAGAAGTTTTGGATCTTGGCGGGCTGCTTGTTATCGGCACGGAGCGGCATGAAAGTAGGCGCATTGATAATCAGCTGCGCGGACGGTCCGGTCGTCAGGGAGATCCGGGAACTTCACGATTTTTTGTCTCCCTTGATGATGAGATTATGCGGCTTTTCGGGGGCGATACGATTGCAGGACTTATGACACGATTTAATTTGCCCGAAGACATGCCCTTGCAGCATCCTATCGTGTCACGTGCTATTCAGCAGGCGCAGAGCAAGGTAGAAGGATTTAACTTTGATATCAGAAAACATCTGGTTGACTATGATGATGTTTTAAATAAACAGCGCGAAATTATTTACACCAGACGCCGGGCCATTTTGTTCGCCGACCAAGAAAGTTTGGATCAGCGGGCGGAAATCCTTGAAAAAATTAACTCTGCAATCGCGGCACTCGTAACACTACATACCCAAGGATTTCTCGAAGATGGAAAAACTGCTGAGGAAAAAATCGTTTCTGAATTTGCAACCATTATTCCATTTGATGAAAACTCGCAAAAACAACTTGCCCAGCAACTTATGCAAATCCCCGAAATTGACGCTCGAATTGAGTTTTTAACAAAAATCGCAACAGATTTATATGAAACGCGCGAAAAGCAAATGGGAAAAGAGACGATGCGCCAAATCGAGCGGTTTGTGACGCTTTCGGTTATTGACACGCTCTGGATGGATCATCTTGATGCCGTTGAGAATCTTCGTCAGGGAATCGGACTTCGGGGATACGGGCAGCGCGACCCGCTGGTGGAGTACAAAAACGAGGCGTTTAAGATGTTTGAGACGCTTATTAATAGTATAGACGATGAAATCGTTCACCGGATTTATCGCATTCAGGTGGCGCAACCGGAAAGCCCGATACTCCATATGCACCCGGTTCAAAACACTCCCGAGAGTGAGGTGAGTGTTTCTCAAACAAAAAACTTAAAACATACAACGAAAAACAAGGGGAGCATTTCAAGTTCAAATTCGGGACCGAATAACGAATCACCAATAACGAATAACTCGAAATTAGGCCGAAACGATCCGTGCTGGTGCGGCAGCGGGAAAAAATGGAAAAAGTGTCACATGAATAGCGATTTAGCACGTTAAATCAATCTAAACTTCATTTTAAGGTACCGCATAGAACAAAATATTTTGCATCGCAAAAATTTATAAATTTGGTGAAATTTTAATTTTCTAAAATTCCTATAAGTTCAAATTAGTAGGTATCGGTGATCATGTGGTTTTAAGCTTTAGTCGCGCAATTCAAGTGCGCGACAGAGTTATAATTCTTCTGGTAAACTTCTCATCAAATCATCTGCCTCGGCAGAATTAACAACTTCCTTTTCAGGCTCCCTCTTA
>DATIIG010000015.1:0-4467 GCA_035479835.1 Saccharimonadales bacterium (SeqCode)
ATGGAAGATGAGCTTGTAATTAAAGAGTTGACACGAGTAAAAGGAATCGGCAGATGGACTGCTGAAATGTTTTTAATATTTTCGCTCGGACGTGAGGATGTGTTTTCTTATGGAGATTTAGGACTTCGCAGGGGCATACAAAGACTTTATAACCTACAATCGGAACCGACGCTTGCGCAAATGCAAAATCTTACACAGAAATGGACGCCGTATAAAACCTATGCAAGCTTGATTATCTGGAAAAGCCTACTCATCCAAGTGAAATAATATAACAAACTCACCTTTGGGCGCGGTTTTTTGGAAATGCTCCAAAAGTATGGAAATTTTTTCCTTTCGTGTTTCTTCATGAACTTTGGTAAGCTCACGAGCTACCGCTATTTCAATATCACCGAAAATCTCGAGGCAATCATGCAAAGTTTCAACTATTCTATAAGGGGACTCAAAGAAAATGACTGTGGGTCTTACGTGCTTGGAAACAGTTATTGTTTGCGCTAACTCTTTTAAAAAATTTTGACGTTTCCCTTGTTTCTTTGGCAAATATCCGACAAACAAAAATTTGTCGGTAGGTAGTCCCGATGAAACAAGCGCTGAAACTACCGAAGATGGCCCTGGAATTGACTCAACTTTTATCCCGGCAGCGATACACTCCCTGATAAGTTTAAAACCCGGATCCGAAATTGCCGGAGTTCCAGCATCGCTGACCAAAGCAATGTTTAAACCGTTTGTCAGGCCGTTTATGATCTCGGGAATTCTCTGGAGCTCATTTTGTTCGTAGTAGGAGATAAGCTCGGCTCGCTTAGATCCGGAGCTACCGGGCAAATTCCTGAGGAGATTTCCCGTTTTGCGTGTATCTTCACACGCAATCGCGTCAACCGATTGCAAAACAGTAACCGCGCGAAGTGTTATGTCTTGCAAATTGCCGATCGGTGTTGCTACAATATACAAAGTTCCCATAAAATTAATTTTTAATTTTCAATTTCAAATTTTTAATCAATTTTTAATTTCTTAATGCTTTAAACATTCGGATTTGATTAGAAATTAAGAATTAGAAATTTTATATGCTTGAGACTATTTCATCATCGATTATACACCTGATCCAGACATCAGGCTATCTGGGAATATTTATTTTGATGCTCCTTGAGTCTGCTCTTATTCCTATTCCCTCTGAAGTGACCATGCCGTTTTCCGGATTTCTTGCAGCCTCAGGAAATTTGTCGCTTGTTCCGGTCATTCTTGTTGGCGCACTTGGAAATCTTGTCGGATCACTTATCGGATATTACATCGGTTATTTTCTCAACGAAAGCATTCTTCTTACCTTAATTCGCAAATACGGCAAATTTATTTTAGTAACGCAGGATGATTATAAAACCGCAAACCGCTGGTTTGTGAGATACGGAAACGGAGTGGTATTCTTCAGTCGGTTGCTTCCTGCTCTTCGAACATTTATTTCTCTTCCTGCCGGTATGTTTAAAATGAACGTCGTAAAGTTTTCAATATATACACTTGTCGGTTCGATTTTGTGGTCGGGTGTTTTGGCGTGGATCGGATTTTATTTGGGCGGTAAATGGAGCACAATCGGTGTGTATTTCAGAAAATTTGATGTGGTTATCATCGCCGCGCTTGTAATTCTTGTACTTTTATATGTTAATCACAAGTTAAAAATTGTAAAACTCCGAAGAAAGAAGTAATTTAGAACTTACGAATCAAACCCACTGCTTTTCCCTGGATGGCAAGCGTGTTAGGGTAAATCGGCGACATTTCGGAATTTGCAGGTTTTAAGACGGCTCTATCCCCTTCTTTATAAAATCGTTTTAGGGTTGCCAAATTATCATCAACAATCGCTACCACGATATCCCCGTCCACCGCATTCTGAACTTTTTCAATTACTACGTAATCGCCGTCAAAAATGCCGTCTTCTATCATAGAATTGCCTTTTACCTGAAGTACGTATGATGTTCTGCTGCTTCCCGAAAGCATTGACGCGGAAACCCAGAAGGTTGCGTTGGGATCGGTGTGCGGCTCCAGAGGCTGCCCAGCGGCAATAAAACCCATCAAAGGCAACTCAACAGAAGGCTGATTCCCCATCATCGCGCTAATCGGCTTACTGTCAATGATTTTTAAAACCCTGCTGTTGCCGTCTGTCTTTTGAATGTAACCTTTATCAACAAGCGCGCGGATAATAGCGTGCACGGTAGAAACACTTTTGTGTCCCGTTGCTTTTGCGATTTCCAGAAGTATCGGAGAATATCCGTAGCGCGCCTGAAACTGGGCGATAAACTCTAAAACTTCTCTTTCCCGTCTGTATAAAACTCCCGCCATAAATTTGTTTTTCCTATGTATAATTTATACGAAAATTATCAGAATTTGTCAAGAACACAAACTATGGCAAAAGGGGTCAATTTGACGAACTATTTGCTCGCACTCACTATGCAAACGTGCTAAAATAGAAGGTCATGAAATTTCAACTGAAATCCGATTTTAAACCTACCGGTGATCAACCGCAGGCAATTGAGCAGCTGACGCAAAACTTAAAGCAGAACGCGAAGCATCAGGTGCTCTTGGGTGTTACCGGAAGCGGTAAAACGTTTACCATGGCAAATGTAATTCAGAATTTGCAGCGGCCGACTCTCATTATCTCTCACAACAAAACTCTGGCAGGACAGCTCTATCAGGAATTTCGCGACTTCTTTCCAGACAATGCCGTGAGTTATTTTGTTTCCTATTATGATTATTACCAACCCGAAGCATACATCCCAACATCTGACACATATATTGAAAAAGAGGTCCAGATTAATGAAGAAATAGACAAACTTCGTCTGTCCGCGACCGCAAATTTGCTCACGCGTCCTGACACGATTGTCGTTGCGTCGGTTTCGTGTATTTATAACCTTGGTTCTCCTGTTGAATACGGTAAATTTATTCTTGAACTCAAGCCCGGCATGAAAGTGAGACAAAAAGATATTTTGCTTCGATTAACCGATCTTCAATATGATCGAAATGAATATAATTTTGACCGAGGAACATTTCGCGTTCGGGGCGAAAGTATTGATGTTTTTCCAGCATATTCCGACTATGGTTTGCGAATTGAAATAAATAACGAAAAAGTAATCAGTATTGCCGAGTTTGATCCGCTGACCGGAGAAAATATTGCGTTTCAGAAAGCAACGGTTATTTATCCTGCCAAACATTACATGACCGATCCCGCATCCTATCATAACGTTTTTGCTCAAATTAAAACCGATTTAGATAAACGAGTAAAGGAACTCAGAGACAACGGAAAGCTTTTGGAAGCACAGCGTATCTCGCAAAGAACACAATATGATCTTGAGATGGTCAAAGAGGTCGGATACGTTAATGGAATTGAAAACTATTCAAGATATTTTGACGGAAGAAAACCGGGCCAACCGCCTTACACTCTTCTTGACTATTTTATCCATGATAAAAAAGACTGGCTACTTTTTATTGACGAGTCACATATGACGCTGCCTCAAATTCGCGGTATGTACAATGGCGATCGTGCAAGAAAAGAAATGCTGATTGAGTACGGATTCAGGCTTCCTTCCGCCCTTGATAACCGGCCGCTTAGATATGAGGAATTTATGGCCAGAACGCCCCAGACTGTGTATGTTTCCGCAACGCCTGACGCGTATGAGCTCTCGCTTGCGAAAGAAACCCAACATGGAGTCGTTGAGCAGCTGATCCGACCCACGGGGCTGATAGATCCGCTGGTTACCATTAAACCCTCAAGCGGTCAAATTCCGGATCTGATTTCCGAAATTGAAAAACGGGTAAAGAAAAAGCAGCGGGTTCTGGTAACAACGCTTACCAAACGAATGGCTGAAGAACTCACTTCCTATCTTGATGAGCGCGGTATAAAAATTGCCTATCTCCACTCGGATATCGAAACACTCAACAGACAAGATGTTTTGGACAAACTTCGCCTTGGTGAATATGACGTGGTCGTGGGAATAAACTTACTTCGGGAAGGGCTTGATTTGCCCGAAGTTTCACTGGTTGCCATACTTGACGCTGACAAAGAAGGATTTTTGCGCAGTAAAACATCTCTTATTCAAACCATGGGCCGCGCAGCGCGCCATATTGACGCGCAGGTGGTCATGTACGCGGACAATACTACAAAATCTATGGCAGAGGCAATCAAAGAGGTTGAGAGACGACGTGTAGTGCAGCTTGCGTACAATAAAGAGCACGGAATTACTCCCAAAGGTATTCAAAAAGAAGTTCGGGCAAAACTCGTTGAAAGGCAGGAAGAAGAAGAAAAAAGCATGCAGTTTTATATGCAAATGGCACAAAAAGATGTACTACTTCCTGACGAGCGCGAAAAAGTAATTAAAAAACTACGCTCAGAAATGCAAAAAGCCGCAAAAGATCTGGATTTTGAAACAGCGCGAGTTTTGAGAGATAGGATTACCTCATTGAAGAAATAAAGAAGAAACGAAATTTACTTCG
>DATIIG010000016.1:0-2831 GCA_035479835.1 Saccharimonadales bacterium (SeqCode)
TGATATGGTCATACTCGTGCTGGATGATGGTGGCAAAAACTCCTTTGAACATTTTGACGTGCTGTCTGCCGGTTTCATCGAGATATTGAAGTTTAACACTTGGCGCGCGAAGAACCGGACCCCAAATGTTTGGAAGTGAAAGACACCCCTCAAGTTTGCCGGCTTTTTTATTTTTTGATTTTTTCGGACGAGACAGCGGGACGAGTTCTTGGGATTTTTCAATAATTTTGGGATTAATAAAAATAGAAACTTTTGCTTTCGGGCTTTGCTTGATGATGAAAATGCGAAGCGATTTCCCAACCTGCGGTGATGCAAGCCCGACACCTTCCGGATCTTTTGCCGACGCGAGCGACTGCTTCATCTCTTCGATAAAATCCAAAACCTGCCTGTCGATTTTTCCAACTTTTTTGGCAACTTGAGACAAAACGTTATTGGGCGCGGTGACGATTGGTAGCATATGTGGATTATAGCAAAAAGAAGCGCGGAAAAGAATTACCTGCTCCAGGATTTGAGATTATCCTGCGCGGCTTTGTCTGTCGGAGAAATATTTTGCAAAATAAAGTTCATTTGATCAAGTGCTTTTTGCGTAGCATCCGCTTTTTTGGCAGCATCGGTTTCCTGCGCCTCCAGTTCATGATAAAAAACTCCCAGAGCGAAATGCGCGTCGCGGTAGTCGGGCTTAAAGCGCACGGTTTTATTAAGCGTTGCGATTGCTTTTTCAAGATCTCCGTTTTCGCCGTACAAAACGCCTAAGTTATAAAGAATGCTTGCGTCGGTGGGAGCAAGAGTATTGGCTTTTTCAATTGCCTGCAGCGCAATGGGGAGAAACTCCGTTTGCGCCTGAGCGTTAATTTGGGAGAGCGCGAAGAAAAGCCTCACGCGCGTTTTCCAAAAAACCACATTGTTGGGGTGCTCTGCGACAACTTTGTCGGAAAGCGCTTTTGCTTCCTGAGCAAACTGGAGTCCCTGGTTTGCCGCGGCAGTTGCGATTTTTGGATCTTTCTGGTCAAACAGCGCGGTTGCGATAACGGCGTCATTAAATGAAAGTTCGTCCTGAAAAACCGGTTCGTCGCCGCGGGCGGTAACAGCTGCGCGAAGTTTATCATTTGCAGTCTGGTAATCGCCGACTCTGTCAAGATTGCTGCCCAAGCCGTAATCCTTGTCGGCGATATAAAATCCGAGTAGTTTAGAAAGAAAATACAGGGCAATAAGCATAGTGAACACAACTACAGTCCACTGCATCATGTTTATCCTTTCTACTCGGGCTTTTTCATCTTGCTTATTTTTACCAAATCCGAACCATTCTTCGCGCTCCAGGCCTAATAAGCCGAATACCAGCGCCGGGATGAGGAAAAAGTATATATTAACGATAACAACCGAAAATCCGAAGAAATTGGTTATCAAAATGGAGAGATAACCTGAAATTAACGCAAGCGTTAATAAATTTCCGGTTTCCGGTTTCCGGTTTCCGGTTAGTTTGCGAATTACGATATAGAGGAACCAGCCGATCATCAAAAGATATGTTCCCAGACCCAACGCGCCGGTTGTTGTCAGATAATTAAGATATTCATTGTGCGCTTTGTTGTAGAGATAATTCCATTCAGATGTTAAATTATGACCGGCGGGACGATATTGATAATACGCAAACGCGAATGTCTCAACACCTGTTCCGAAAACCGGATTTGCTCTCCATGCGTCAAGGGCGCCTTGCCAAACATAGCTTCTGATTTTGCCCGAATCGGTACCGCCGAGTTCTCCCACATGCGCGGCGGGGGTAGTTGGGGATGTCTGGGATTTTTGCCCGCCCGTTGGCGAGGCAGGGGATGTTGGGGGTTTGAGGAGTTTTGTTTGCAGATTTGAGAATGTGAGGAAGCGGAGTTGTTGGATAGGAACGCCTACAAAAAACGTGACGACGGCAAAAATGACAATCGCGTATAGCATATGGCGTATGGCGTATGGTTTATGTTTGCGGGAAAGAAACCAGAGACTGCCGAAGAAAACTGCGACAGAAATCCAGACGGCGGCAACGCCGGAGCGCGAGTCTGTCCAGAGAATGTCGGCGTAAAATACTGTAGCAAGTAGTATGTAGCAAGTACTAAGAATGATTTTTTTCTTTGTTACATAATACATACTACGTACTACATGATTCATTTTTTCATGGTCTGATTTTGGTTTAAATAGGCTGAAAAACATTGCAATAACAAGCGGTAATAGAATGGCGAGATATGCTGCCAGCCAGTCGGGTTGGCCAAGCGTTGAGAACATGCGGATTTTGGGTTGAAAATCTGCAGTCCAGCAGGAGACGTCAAAACTTCCGCGAAACAGCATGCACGTGGGATCATGGCCGAAATGCGAAGGAAGTCCCCAGAGCGCGACAACCGCGGCGGATGCAAGAGAAACAAAAAGCATGCGACTAATGACTTTGCCACCCCTCGCATGATCGTTTAGAAAATTTGAAACAAACGCATAATATAAAAAGATATATGAAATTATTGACAGTAAGCCGCCATTAAATCTGGAATAATAACCCCAGATCGAAACGTGCGTATCAAGCGAGTGAAACGTAGCAATAACTTGCGAAAGAAGAAAAAGTAAAATCGGAATATCAAGCGGGGTTCGCTTAATCGCAAAACGTTTGGTAACAACCATTTTTGAAACCCACGCCGCCGCGATGACAATAGTAAGTCCAAAGGTAAGCCACATTTTATTAAATTCAAAAAGTTCTGAAGTATCACTTGCCAAAACCAGCGGAACAAAGAAGATGAGGATGTAAAAAGAATACTCGATGACGCGCGTGCAGAGTCGTGCCGCGTTTTGCATTTTAATATTGT
>DATIIG010000017.1:0-3723 GCA_035479835.1 Saccharimonadales bacterium (SeqCode)
GTGAAACCGCACGACTTATAGATGGGCAGGCACTAAGCATTTCTTTGCAACCAGGCTTACAACAAGCTGTTAATACCTTAAAAGAGCAAGGTGTAACACCGGGTCTTGAGTCAATATATTTTGAGGATGACGCTGCTGCTCGTTTTTTTGGAGGAAGAAAATTGAAAGCTTGCGAAGAAGTCGGGATGCACAGAAGACGCGTAGCTGTCTCTTCAAATACTACCGAGGCATCTCTTATTTCCATTATTCACGAGGCAAATGCCGATTCGGAGATTCATGGTATAGTTCCTCAATTACCGTTTCCTGATCACATTAATCCTGATGCCGTTTTAGATGAACTCGATGTTAGGAAGGATGTTGATGGGCTAGCGCCATATAATCAAGGACTCATGTTGCGAGCAGATCGTAAAGCGCGATTTTCCTGCACCGCGTTAGCAATTGTTCGCTCGCTTGATGAATATTATGAAGATAAAGAGCCTTCTAATGATCAACCTTTGCGGGGAAAAGGAGTAACGATGTTTGGAAAATCTCGATTAATAGGCATACCTGTTGTAAATCTTTTAAAAATTTATAGAGGAGTCGAGCATTTCAATTGGTATGACACTCAATCTGAAAATCCGACTACAGACGGTTCAGAAATTGTGATTTTTGGCACAGGAAACCCTGACGGATTTGCGAAACTTGACTTGGAACGTTTGATAAAAGGAAAAGTTGTTGTCGATGCAGGAACTAAACCTCTAGTTTACGAGAAACCGGATGGTAAAAAAGGAATTACTTTGCTTGGCGATATTGATTATGAAAAAGCTTTACCATGCGCAGCAGCAATTACGGAAAGATATAAAGGCCCTGGATGGGTAACGGTTCATTATGTCCTTTCGACAACTATTTTTAATGCGGCTGATATCACCGGAAAAGAAATTCCTCAAGGAATTGATCGACTTACTCCTTATCCAAAAAGAAGATAATTATTTCCGCATCATGTCAAAGACTATCGCAACAACCATAAGGACGAGTCCGAGCCAAAGCATTGATAATGACGGAATAAGTGCGGTAAGAAAAATGCCAAGACCGAGTCCGAAAAGGCTGTGCATAATCACATGACCGGTGAAACATGATTTCATTTTTGCATTCATTTATATCACCTCCCTTTTTGCCAAAATTTTAACACAGGCGGATTAAGTATTTCAGAAGCACATGGGGTTGTCAATGAGAAACGATGTTAATTTCTGTGCCGTAGAAATGCGTGCCGTCTCGCCTTTGGCGGACGAGCCTCGCCTTCTTAATTGCGGTGACGTAAGAAGGCGGGGATGTCCCAGACGTCTTCTTTGTCCGTGTCGGTGGTTTGTTCATTTTGTGTTTCGGGCTGGCGGAAACTTGGCATGCCCGGTGCTTGCTGTTGTGAGTTGCCAAGATTTGCCGGCTCTTCTTTTTTCTCCGGAATATTTACAAACTTATTGAGTGTCTGCTTGGTCTGGTCAAATCCTGTGGCAATAACCGTAATTTTGAGTTGATCTCGCATGCTCTCATCAATGGTGGCGCCAAAAATAATATTTGCGTCAGGATCCGCTGCGGCTGAGATAATTTTTGCCGCGTCATCTACCTCGCTCATCGTCAAATCGGGTCCGCCGATAATATTAAAGAGCACTCCGCGCGCGCCTTCCATGGAAATCTCAAGAAGCGGCGATGAAATTGCACTTCTTGCTGCTGTTTGGGCGCGGTTTTCTCCGACACCCGTACCGATCCCCATAAGAGCTGACCCGGCCGAGGACATAATAGTTCGCACATCCGCAAAATCTACATTGATAAGACCCGGCATGGTGATAAGATCCGAAATTCCCTGCACGCCCTGGGTCAAAACAGAGTCGGCAACTTTAAACGCCTCAAGAAGCGATAATTTTCTATCAACTACATCAAGAATTCTTTGGTTTGGGATAACAATGAGCGTATCCACTTTATCTTTTAAATTTTCAATCCCCTCTTCCGCGGCAACAGACCTTCGCGTTCCCTCAAAGGTAAACGGCTTGGTAACAACAGCAACCGTTAAAGCTCCGACTTCTTTTGCGGCCTGCGCAACAATCGGCGTAGCACCTGTTCCGGTGCCTCCTCCCATACCCGAGGTAAGAAAAACCATGTCAGACCCGTTGAGCATGTCTTTTATTTTGTCGTATGACTCTTCCGCGGCCTGTTTTCCTATTTCGGGGTCGCCGCCTGAACCAAGTCCTTTGGTGAGATTTTCACCGATTTGAATTTTTGTACTTGAAGGATTGAGAAGAAGTGCTTGAGCGTCGGTATTTACCGCGACAAAATCAACGCCGTTTATTTGGGAAAGGGAAATCATCGAGCCCAAAGCATTTCCTCCGCCGCCGCCGATGCCTAAAACGCGGATTTTTGCAAAGTTTGTAGTTTGCGGCTTAATGAGCATTTGAAGTCATACTATCAGATAAAAAAATATTTTGCAACCCCTATTTATTCTTCTTCCAAATACCAACTACTATGGCATGAAGGATTTGATAAATCCGATTGTTTTGCCCAAAATTTTTCCTACTTTTACATTGCCGATTTTGGGCATGGAAAACCCGAAGGGCAGACCCGAAGTCCCGCCTTCAAGTGTCGCGCCATAGGTTACTAGCCCAATAACCGCGGCAAAGGGCGTGTCGGAAATTTCATCAATAATGCCTTTGATATCAAGCGGCGTGCCGATGCGAACGGGCATCGCAAGCATTCTCTTGGCGCTATCGGTTATCCCGACAGTCCTTGCACCACCGCCTGTTATTACAATACCCGATGGTGTTTGTCCGCCGAATCCGCTTTTTTTGATCTCAAGTCCCACCATGGTGCAAATCTCATTGAGTCGCGGTCTGATAATTCCCTCAACCAGTGTTTTTTGAGAAACTTTTCTGATTTCCTCGGTCAAATTAAGAGACGAAAGATCAACTTCATCAGGACTTCGTTTTTCTACTACTTCACCTTCTACTTCTTCTTCAATTCTGTTTTGCTTTTTCGGGCGGGATAAAAAAAGTTTTATTTTTTCGGCACTCTCCAGAGAAATACGAAGACCGATTGCAAGATCATTGGTGATATGACGAGCACCCACAGGCAAAACCGACGAGTAAGCTACCGACCCGTCAACATAAATGGAAATATCGGTTGTTCCCGCACCCATGTCAACAAGTACCACACCGAGTTCTTTTTCCGTATCCGATAAAACAGACAAACTGCTCGCATAGCCGGAGAAAACAAGTCCGTCAACATCCACCCCAACCTGCGAAAAAGCTTTTTCAAGATTTCGAAGAGCCGTGGTACTGGCCGATATGATATGCGTATCAACCTCAAGCCTTATCCCTGTCATGCCGATGGGATCTTTTATCCCTTCCTGCCCGTCAACAATGTAATTTCGCGGCAAAACATGAATAATTTCGCGACTGGAGGGAAGACTTACCGCTTTTGCGGCGTCAATAACACGGATCAGATCGGTCGGTGCTATTTCACCGGCCGGTGCCGCAACAGCGACAACGCCACGGGAATTTTGGGATTCGATGTGCGAGCCACCGATTGATGCAACAATATGCGAGACACTGTACCCTGCCATGCGCTCAGCGCCTTCAAGCGACGCGTTAATCGCATGCACAGCTTCTTCTATATCAACGATTTGTCCTTTGCGGATTCCTGTGGATTTTACCTCCGATACTCCCAAAACATTGATAAACTCATCAATGCGCGCGA
>DATIIG010000018.1:0-2403 GCA_035479835.1 Saccharimonadales bacterium (SeqCode)
CCCAGCCAAGCAATCGTTGCCAAAAGCACTGCCTTTAAAAATACCGGCCCGTGAAATACAAAGAGCATAAGAAGATAAAATATTGCGGCGACAGCATATCCGACAAACAGTTTTCCGCGCTGACTTTTTTGTGTCACATCAAAATCGGAAAAAAATTTCTTTTTTGTCCCATACCATACATAAACGGCAATACAAACCATGCATAGTGCCAAAAGCAGCGTCCATACAATCGTTTCCTGTAAACGGCCTGTCGCAAGAGTTACGACAAATGGTAAAAGCGAAAGGACAATAAGCGGATTAAAAATGACAGACAAAATGCGGGCCGGTTTCATGAGTTTTGGAGATTTTTGAGAAAATAATCTTTGCCGTAGATTTTCAGTAGTTCCAAAAGCGGCAATCCCTGCTCTCTTCCGGTCAGAAGAAAATAAATAGTTTTAAACGAAACGCTGTTAGTTTTTCCGAAGTTTCGAATGAGCTCAAGCAGACTTTCACCGTTTAGTTCATTTGTTTTTTCCAGCTCCCGCACAAGTTTTTGCGCAATTTCTTTTTCCTCCGTGCTTTTTTTTCTATCCGAATGCACATCTGTAACCAAAGTTTTAAAATCGGCAAGTGTTTTCATTCTGCTTTGCGCAGCAGCCACAAACATGTCGCCGTTTTTACCATTTAAAAGTTCTGAAACATCTTTATCATTTTCGTAAAATGCAATAAGCTGTTCTTTTAGATTTTCCAAACTTAAATTCCTGATATACATACCGTTGATCCACTCGAGTTTTTTCAAATCAAAAATAGGGCTTGCGGTGTTGACGTCGGATAAATCAAAAATCTCTTCCATTTTTGAGGCTGAAATGATTTCTTCATCTCCCGCGGGACGCCAGCCTAAGAATGCCATGTAGTTTAAGAGCGCTTCTTTGAGATACCCTTGCTCCCTGTATTCCAAAGCCGACGCCGCGCCGTGGCGCTTTGATAATTTTTTCTTGTCATTTCCCAAAATGACCGGCAGATGTGCAAAAACAGGCAAATCCCAACCGAATGCGTTATACAGTTGAATATGTTTCGGGGTTGATGAAATAAATTCTTCGCCGCGAATTACGTGTGAGATTTCCATGAGATGGTCATCAATAACGTTTGCGAAATTATAAGTGGGAAATCCGTCCGATTTTAAAATAATAAAATCTTCCTGATCCTTGTTTTCAAATGAAATATGTTTACCTCCGATTGCGTCGGTCAATGATGTTGTCCCTTCTTTTGGCATTTTAAACCTGATCGCGCCTTCATCCTGATATGCTAAATCTTTTTCCAAAAGTTGATCGGCATATTTTTTATATAAATCCAAACGATCCGATTGTGTATATTTTTCATCGTAGGACAGCCCGAGCCACGACAAGATTTCCTCAATTGATTTTTCCGCTCCTTCAACTTTTCGCGCTTGATCGGTATCTTCAATGCGTAGAAGAAACCGGCCTTTGTTTTTTTTCGCCCAAAGATAATTAAAAAGCGCGGTCCGGGTCGTGCCGCTGTGCGGGATCCCGGTCGGGCTTGGCGCAATGCGAGTACGTATCATAAAATTGGCGGGTGGTTTACCTGAAAGGGATCCCGACAGCGCGCAGTCGTTCGAGCTTGCGAGACTAGACGAGCACTGGCGGGAATGAAAGGCAAGACAGGACCCGCATACCTCTTCTTGCATTGTAACGCAAACTTCTTCTATACTCAATATAATGCTCACTCTTAATCAAACCAAATTTGAGGCAAAATTGATATTCACCTGGGGAGGGATCGCGCTTGGAGTTCTGATAGCCTTTGTTTTATTTTTTAAAGTAATCGGCGGATTTATAGCAGGCTCAAAACCTCCTCCTCCACCCACTGTTACTTTCGGCAAACTTCCCTCTGTTGTTTTTCCGCAGAATAGTTCAAATAAATCATATACGTATTCTGTTGATACGGTTACCGGAACGCTCCCCGCGTTTCCCGACCGCGCAACCGTATATAAAATGACCAGCCCGAAACCCGATCTTCTTGCTTTGCAAAACGCCAAACAGAAAATGTCGCAAGCCGGATTTATGTCCGCACCTACACTTATTGCAGAGGGAATTTATCAGTGGTCTGATCAAACTTCAATTAATCGAAAAGTAGTTATTGAACTGCCCGCGTTTAATTTTAAAATCACATCATCATATCTTACGGACCCGACGGTACTTGCCGGATCTAATTTGCCCGATGAGGCAGGCGCGAAATCGTTCACGCAAACATTTTTAAACAACATCGCGCTTTTTCCCCCGGACATTGACGCGACAAAAACAGCGACTACGCTTTACTCAATCCGAAACGGTGTCTTCAGCTCGGCTACCAGTCTTTCCAAATCCCAGATAGTTCGCGTTGATTTTTATCAAAAAGACGTAAACAATA
>DATIIG010000019.1:0-3340 GCA_035479835.1 Saccharimonadales bacterium (SeqCode)
TTCGTACTTATGTAAAAACGAGTTTAAATCAACCGGAAGAAATTCATTGGCGCGGTTATAAAAACGCGTTGTAAAATCCCAGCCCGATTCGCGCTCGGACGTCAGCGCGTAGCCTACGTCACGGTCGCCGTATCTTGAAAGGCCGAATTTTTCAATTTTATGAGTAAAGGTTTCGTTATCTTCCCACACATTCCAGTATTCGTCTTTGACTGTTTTAATGTGATCAGAAAGCCATGACTTGGCATAGGTGTCGCGGTTAATTTTTTTATCATGTTCTTCGCGTTTGATCGCATAATATCCGTCAAAAATCATGGAAGAAAAAAACGGCGGCTGGGAATGATCAAGCATCGCCCAAAGTGTAGCATTGGGGATAATGCCGAATTCTTTAAAAAGATAGACAAAATTTTCAACGATTTCGGGAATAACCCAGTCGCGTTTGGTATCCACGAGCCCGCGCAAGATAAAAAATGTATCCCAGTAAAACATCGAGTCTTTCCACTGGTTTCTGTTATCATTTGTCGCGATAAAGGTGTACGGCAGCGGAATGATGTGGGCATCTCCGCGACTATCTTCGGGCTTGTGAATGATGCGATCCCAATAAGAATCAATATACTTGAGTACTTCTTTGGCGTCTTGTGCAAGGCTTACACTCATATTTGTATTATACAATAATAGACTTCCAGTCTGCCGCAAATTTGTCAATTCCTGCGGTTGTTAGCGCATCTGATACATCAAGTTTTTTGGTTTCTATTGCAGACATAAATTGTTCAATATCTTTTATTCCTAAAAGTTCCTCCAAGGGCTGCCAATTGGGCATCGGGGCAAGATTTTTTGCGTAATCTGTGGCATCTAAACTTTCTTTTTCTTCGTTGGACATCATAAGCCACTCACGCAAAACTGCCGCCGGAACCGTCATGATATCGGTCCCCGCGTCAATCCCCCGCTTAATATGTGAAGGATTTCGAACCGATGACTCAAGAACCCAGCAGGAAAAATTATATTTCTTTTTCATTTCCACTGCTTGTTCAATAACCATCATGCCGTCTTTTCCTTTGTCATCAAGTCTGCCCACAAAGGGAGAAATAAAACACGCTTCCTCGTCTATCTCATATTCTATTCGGACAATTTTTTCATGCAGAAAAATTGCAAAAATCTGTTGCAGGGAAAATACCAGTGTATTGTTAATCATAATTTCATCTTTTCTCAAAGCGGTTCGGGCTTTAAATCCTTCAACAGTTGTAGGAAGCTTAACAAAAATACGCGCGTCCCATGTAGCGATTTCTCTTCCCTGCTCTATCATCTCTTCTGCTGTCGTGTCTTTATCCGCGTAAACTTCGGCGGAAACCGCGCCGGGAACAATAGTTAAGATTTCTTTGACGATTTCTTTCTGCAGTCGAAATGCTTCTTCTTGCGTTATTTTTTTACCGGCTAATTTTTTTGCAATCAAACTCGGATTGGTTGTCGCGCCCCATAACTCACTCCCCTTTTCTTGAGCAAGTTTTGCGATTTCTCTATATTCATTGACGTCACCGCTGTCAAGTAAAAATTTCGCCATAATTTGTAAACTTTCTCACTATAACTTTTTCACAAAATGTTGTCAAGGAAAAATTAGGTAATTTATTTCGCTTGCGGCTTTGGTTTGAAATATTCGGCTGCATGATTTATAAGAACTGCTACCTCTTCAGGAGCGGTATTTATGACATTATGAGTATGTTCTCCGGCAGCATCTCCTACCCGAAAATAAACCACTTTCCGCTGTCTAATTTTTTCTCCCAAACTTTCTCCTGCTTCAGGGTGAAACTTTCCTGCATTTGATTTCGATTTCGCTATCGGTACCAAATCTCCGTTTGCACCATCTATAATTACAGTTGGTGCTTGAACTTGGGCCACCTCATCCTCGATATTTTTTCCAATATCTCTAAGAGTATCTAACATGGTGGGGATATGTCCCTCCTTTGCGCTGTCTAAAATAAGTCTTTGAGTTGCTTCATCCGCATTTTTAAAATCCTTACCGCCTGACACCATCATTGGGAAAAGTTTTTCTGTAGAAAAATTAGGAAATGTTTCCAGCACCTTCGCAATAGGCTTAAAAGTTACTACTCTAGCAGCCCAATAAGGAACTTTTTCCATGTCACTGGGTTTTGTCATGAGTCCCTGAAGAACCAATGTGTCAACAAGTTCCGGGTGTTGTACCGCCATTTTTGTTACGAGAATTGCTCCTGCCGAAGACCCGAAAGCAACCGCTGGTTTTTTACCTAATGCTTTATAGAAATCTGCCAATTCCTCCGCCATTTTGTCTACTGTTGGAGTATCCAACTCCGGAGTTTTACCAAATCCTGGAAGTTCGGGAACAATTACGTTATATTTTCCTTTAAGACTCTCGGTTAATTTCCTTACCTTTTCTGCCCCTTTTGGCGCTCCCCCATGCGGTTGACTATTTTGCGAATTTTCTACGTGGGGTTTTTCTAAGTTTTTCAAACCTTGAGATTCTTGAACTTCTCCGGAAAGCGCGCGTGCAAGCCGCGCATTTCCCTCCGCTGAAGACCCTAGCCATCCGTGGACATTTAAGATCGGTGTACCGTTAGGATTTCCATACTCTAGATATTCCCATGTTCTTCCATTTACCTCAATAGACTTTCTTTCTCCCATTGGCCATTGTTCTTTTTGCTGATTTTGTGGTGCGGGTTTATCTTCAGGAATTTTTGCAGGACCTGCTAAAAATTTATCCTGCTGTGCTTTTGCAGAGAAATTTTGTTCTCCACCCGGATTGTTGGGAACTTCAACAAAATCAACTTTTCCCTGATCCTCATCAAAAACGGAATCGTCCATAGCAGCAGTATATCAAACTTTTCCACTATACATGTTTTCCAAAAACCATGTCAAGAAGCTCACGTCGCACAATGTTGACATGCTCCCCTCGTCCCTATACTATTATAGTATGCCTGCCCTGCCCGAACTCATCGAACAATTTTTGGAATACCTCGAAATTGAGAAAAACTGCTCAAAGCTAACTATTCGTGATTACCGCCACTATTTGAAAGTTTTTGAGATATGGTTTGGTGAGCGGTCTTTGGAAAACCTTTCGCTTTCGGAGGTTCGCAAATACCGCGTTTTTTTGGCAAACCGCGCCGACGCAAAAGGAATGACCCTAAAACGGGTAACGCAAAACTATTATGTTATCGCGCTTCGCTCGTTTCTTCGTTTTCTTATCAAAAACGACCACAAAACTCTGGAGCCCTCAAAAATCGATTTGCCCAAAACCGAAAGCAGGTCGCTCAAGTTTTTGGAAAAAGATCAGGTTGATAGACTTGTCACCGCAACCGACACATCAAAAGAAGAA
>DATIIG010000020.1:0-9940 GCA_035479835.1 Saccharimonadales bacterium (SeqCode)
GGCGCGTTTGCAGTATCTATATTGCCGTAACCCGCGGATGTGAGCGCGTCTTTGACTACTTTTGCCTGACCCGCAGTTCCGGTTCCGTTGAGTACGTGAATTTTAAGATCTGATTTTTGCGTATACGCAGGAGTTGGAGTAGGTGTTGCTTTGGGAGTCGGGACAAGTGTTACTTCATTTACTTTTTCACCGTTTATTCCCGCAAGCGGTCCTTTTTTTAGACCAAACGTCACAAACGCCGCGGCAACAACCAAAACAAGAAGCAGGACGCATCCGATGAGCCATTTTTTGGAACCTGATTTTTTGGGAATAGAAATCGGTGCGGGAGTTGAAGGTTTGGTTTCTGCCACAGCAACTTCTTGCGCGGTTTTGACATCCGAGCCTTCCTCAAGGAAATTGCACGTTTTAACAGCATCTTCATCGTTTAAAATCTGATTTACTTCATCAATTGAAAGCGTTTTATTTTTTGAAAGTGCAGGGAAAAGAGAAATCGGAATAACCGCCCCGACTTCCCAACCCATTGATGAAAATGCCTCAAGCATTGCCTGATAAATAATTTTGTTGGTGCCGAAAATAAAAATTTCTTTATCGTTGGTTACTACACCGCTTGATAAATTTTGAGTAGTCAGCCCCTCTTCTTTCCCGAACTTTTCAAGCTTTTCAGGAATTGTATCTTTCTCCGCGATCGGATAATTTTTTGAAACTACTAGTGACTCTCCTAGAACTAGCAATACTTTTTGTTTTTTAACCGGGCTTTTTGCGAGGAAATATACAGCTGCCTCCTTGAGCTTTTCGCTATCCAGTACCGTGAGTTTGCGAAAAATTGCCTTGGGAAGCGTAAGGGTTTCGCCAAGCATCACATCTTTGCCTTTGAGTTCGAGAATATCACTTTGCAAAAACGCGAGGATTTCGGGTTTGCTCGAAAACATATACTCTTTAACTATAGTAGAAATCGCTACCAAAATGCAACTCTGCAAACCTCAGAAGCCGCTGATGTTTTGGATGTGCTCGATATCTTCAACTTCATTGTTTGATAAAAGTTTTACCGATACTGCGTCAATTCGAAGCGCTTCGGGCAAATTTCTATGTGTCATTTTATAAAACTGCGCGGTTTTAATAAGGGATTTGAGTTTCCAATATGTAATTGCTTCACCCGGAGTACCGAACTTGTTTGAAGTTCGAGTTTTGACTTCAATAAAAACCAAAGTATTATCTTTAACCGCGACAATATCAATTTCTCCGTAGCCTTTTCTGAAATTTCTTTCGATGATTTTGTAACCCGACTTCTGAAGATATTTTGTGGCAATGTCTTCTCCTAAAATAGCAGTAGGATTGACGATTTTCATGAGCTTATGTGGCCATTCCTCTTCTTAAATTTTCAAATCGCCGTAAGTCAGAATGTTTTGGATTCTCGCCCCATTCCGTTCGAATATAATCAAGAAGAACTAATGCGCGATTTCTGTGTTTCAGAAGCCTTGAAACTTCGGCAGGATCATTAACGTTTTTTCTTTCATTATCAAAGTGGTTTGCAGCAAATCTATAACCTGCAATTGCTTGTTCGGGAATTGATGGAATTGTTACATCGCCTTCTGTTACTACTTTATTATTCCAAAATTCTTCCGGCTCAGATCCAAATTCTTTGTTTAACATATGAGGTTAGTTATACTTGTGAAGATAAGTGAGTTTTGCGCGGCGGATTTTTTTCTTGGAGTGAGCTTTTACATCTACTTTCTCAATATTGGGAGAACTAAGCGGCCAAACGCGCTCCACAGCGATATCACCGACGAGTTTTCTCACCGTAAATGATTTATTCTCTCCTCTGCCTTTGATGCCCAAAACCACACCCTCAAAAATCTGAATGCGTGTTTTGTCGCCTTCGGAGATTTTCTGATGCACACGGACAATGTCGCCCGGAACAAAATTAACCTGCTGTATCATAATAATAGTACTATTATACCGTATCTAAAGCAAAATCTCAATTATTTGCTGCAAGCCTCGAGAAACCCTATGAAGATCGGGTGGGGGGAGAGCGGGCGGCTTTTATATTCAGGATGGCCCTGCGTTCCCAGATAAAACGCGTGATTTTTATCCGCAAGCTCTATGATCTCAGCCAAATTTTCACTGACTGAGCAGGCGGATATGGTCATGCCATGGCTTTCAAACTCTTTCGCGTAGTCGTTGTTAAACTCATACCTATGTCGATGCCGCTCGCTTGTTAATCCGTTTTTATTGAGAAGTCCTCCGTATTTTTCGTAGAGTTCATATGCACGTGGTCCTTTTTTGACAATTGCGTCCCACGCGCCAAGGCGCATCGTTCCGCCGTATGCTCTTTTTTCCATAAATTCTTTTTGCGCCGGCATCAAATGAATAACAGGATTTTTCGTTTCGGGGTTATTTTCAGCGGTATCCGCATCGGAAAGTTTCAAAACATCCTGAGCAAATGCCACTGCTGCCAACTGCATACCGTAACAAAGTCCGAGATATGGCACGTTTTCAGCTCTTGCATACGATGCGGCGGTAATCATGCCTTTGTATCCCCGCTCGCCCCAGCCGATCGGTACAATTATGCCGTCGGGTTTGCCGATTATTTCTTTTGCGTTTTCACTTGTAACTTTTTGGGCGTCAATCCAGCGCGTTTTTACTTTTACATTTACTTTCCAAGAAGCATGATCTATCGCGTCAAAAAGCGCCGCATACGAATCGCGCAGCTGATAATCTCCGGTTCCGAAGTATTTTCCCACAATCGCGATCTCGATTTCTTTTTGTTTTTTCTGTTTAATTTCCTCTACAAGTTTTTTCCACTCGTCAAGTTTGGGCTCTCTTACTTCCAGTCCGAGCTTCTGCATGATTTTTGAGTCTAAACCTTGATCATGAAGCCCAAGCGGAACTTCATAGATTGTGGCAACATCAGGGCTTGAGATAATATCTTCGGTGTGCATATTGCAAAAAAGAGCGAACCGGTCTTTTCGGCGCTGGTCAAGATATTTTTCAGATCGCGCGACGATAAAGTCGGGCTGAATTCCCATAGAGTTAAGAGTTCTGACTGACAATTGTGTGGGTTTGGTTTTGGGCTCGCCCAAATGCATAGGAGTGGGCATATAACTTACATGCACGTGCACGACATCACCGGGATTTTTCAAGGTTAAAATTCGGGATGCTTCGTAGTAAAAAATGTTTTGATACTCCCCTGCCGTTCCGCCCAGTTCTATGATGACAACATCGGCTTTTTTCTCCGAAGCAAGATGTTTAATTCTCCTAATTATTTCATCGGTAATGTGCGGAATTGCTTCAACATCTTCACCATTGTACTCAAATCTTCGCTCGCGCTCAATAACAGTCTGATAAATTTTGCCCATCGTCACAAAATTGTCTTTGCCCATATCTTCATGTAAAAACTTTTCATAACTTCCGATATCCATGTCCGCTTCCGTACCGTCTTCGCAGAGAAACGGATCGCCGTGTTCGATAGGATTTATAGTGCCCGAATCAAGATTTAGGTAGTTTTCAAACTTCAGCGGTGCGACTTTGTAGCCTGCGTTTTTGAGAAGTAATCCGATAGATGAGGTAGTGACGCCTTTGCCGATGCCGGAGATGACACCGCCTGAAACAAAAATATATTTAGTATTCTTGAGTTGCACGATTTATCATACCAAATACACAAAAATTCGTCAACCCCGATTTAATCGGGGTCAAGAACCTTTTGAGCGGGGTACGAGAATCGGACTCGCTTCTCCACCTTGGGAAGGTGGCATACTACCGGTGTACTAACCCCGCAACAAAAACATTGTACCAAGAACAAGAAAAATTACAACCGCAGGGAAGTTTAAAACTATCGGGGGATTTTAAGAACCATTCCTGAGGAAATTTGATCGGGGTCTGTGAGATTATTTGCTTTTGCGATATCAGGCCAGCGATATCCGTCGCCATATGACCTGACTGCAATATCCCACAGCGACTCGTCGCCCTGCACGGTATACGTGGTACTTGCGATATTTCCTGTAGGATTTGGTGTGGTGGTAACTTTTTGCGATTGATTTTGATTTTTCTTGGGTAAAATAAGAACAGTTCCCGCGGTCAGCGTATCGGGATTTGTGATATTGTTGATTTTTGCGATATCCGTTGCGTAATCGGTTGTTTTATAAATTTTTTGTGAGATTTTTTTCAGATCATCGCCTGCCACAACCGTATATTTCTGAGGAACGTCCGTTTTTGCTCCCTCAACTGCCGTTTTTTGACTCTGAAAGCTTTCAGAACCTCTTCTGCTTCTTGCGGCAACCATGACAACCGATCCAACAAGAATAACGACAATTACTCCCAAAATTAAACTGGTATAGCTCTCATTAAGCTTGAGTTGTTCAAAAAGAATTTGTGACGGCGAAGAATTCGTTTTTGCTTTTGTTGCGGGCTGTTTTACTTTTTTTGATTTTTTCCTTGGCATATGTCTCCTTTCTCAAGCAGAACTAAAGGAAAGCCAGTATACCACAAAGTTTTTTTGTTGCAAAGAAGAATTTTACTCCTGAGTATCAAGCCACGCGAGAAGATCCTCTCCTGTTCTGCCGCCGGGTCGAAGTCTATAAAGAAAAAACTCATTTTCTTTTGACCCCTCAACACCCGGAATAGTTGACACTGCCGATGAGTATCCTGCTTTTTGGACCAAATCGAGAGCTTGTTGATCAAATGCTCCGAAGGGATACGCAAATGATACAACCGGCATCTGAATAAGATCTTCAAGTTGTTTTCTACTCTGTTCGGTTTCATATGCGACATTTTCGGCACTTTGCCCTTTGAGCCAGACATGATGCACAGTGTGCGCACCGATTTCAACCAGCCCGTCTTTTGCAATTTCCTTAAGCTGCTCAACAGTCAAATGGTTTGCCAAGCCCAAAAATCCGGAAATTACATATTGTGTTGCTTTCGCGTGATATTTTTTCAAAATCGGATACGCATCGGTATAAAAATCTCGGTACCCGTCGTCAAATGTTAAAACAACCGGCTTGACAGGCAGTTTTATTTTTCCGTTAATGATTGCTGTCAGTTCCCGTGCCGTCAAAAACGTATAGCCGGCATCTGATAATGTTTTAATCTCGCTATCAAGCGTATCGGGAGTCGTGTTGAGAGAAATGCGCGTTTTATCTCCGGCGTCCTGCACATATTCGACATAATGATACATGAGAATTGGAACTTTAACGGAAATAGAAGCGTTGTGATTGGTAGCTACCCCCAAAACCTGCCTTTGTTTTTGTATATTTTGCCACACGTCCGGCGGAATGGTAGTTTGGGTTTCTTCGGCTATCTCGCTGCCGTCAAGTGATGAGTCAGAATATTGTTTTGTCGTTTGTAAGTTGAGAAAATAAGCCAGTCCCAAAGCCAGAGCAATGATACCCAAAAAAGATAAGAATAATTTTGATGACTTCTTTCTCTTGTGTTTCTTTTTGCGATACGGCATATATATACTATTAAATATCTGCTCAGTCTTGTCAATGCCGGCCCAAAATCATTGTTGACATTTCAGCAAATCTGCTATAGTGAAAATAAGTGAAAAAAATAATTGCAATTTTCTTTTTTTGTTTGCTTCTGACACGCCCGGTTTTTGCGCAGGATACGCAGGATAATAGTCCGCTCACGGTTTCTGATATTATCTATGCCGATCTTGCGACAAGACACAGCCTTGATAATGTCAGTATCTATTTCTCCGACGGAAGCTCGCAGGACGATGTCACAATTAACGAACAGCGGCACTGGCTTCCGGCAAGTACCGTCAAAATGTTTGCCGCGATGTATGCGTACAAACTTATAAGTACCGGCAAACTTCACCTCTATGATACTGTCGGTATCGCCGCGAAAAATAATGTCCCAACAGAACTGGTGACCGATGAACTTCCGACACTTCAAATTGACGAGACGGTAACAATTGATCGGCTTATCAGACAAATGATTACCCAAAGCGACAATACGGCGTACAATCAGCTCCTTGATGTGCTCGGACGCGATAATATAACAAATTATATTGTGTCTCTGGGACTTACTCACAGTCATGTCGGATCGAAATTAAATCTTGATACATCGCAAGAGCAGTTTGAGTTTGATGAAGCTGGCTACGGCATAAATACCACAACGGCGCAGGACTATGCAAAAGCATTCGATCTTATTAAAAACAATAAAATTCCCGGATCAAAAGATTTATATGCTGTCCTTCAAAAACAAAAAATTAACAACATGATTCCGCTTTTCCTTCCCAAAAACGTTGTCTGCGCACATAAAACCGGAGATCTGGATCCGCTTTTTCATGACGGAGGTATTTGTGAAACAAAAAACGGTTCATATATTCTATCCGTTTTCACAAATGCCGGGAATCCCACACTTATCGCGCATTTGTCGGAGCTTATTTATACAAAAGACCCGACACTTGTCGGAGAAGCGCTTGAGAATAAACCCATATCTGAAAGTCCGCAGGCATTTCCCCTTGATCCGTTGGTTTTGAGCCAACCGTCTGCGTCACAAGTTCTGGCCGCGCAGACTAATTCTCTGCAAGTTCCGACTATTACCGCGGCCGATTTGGGTGTTACATCGGAGGATCTATCGCTTGTGTTAAAAGACAAAGATCTTCCCCTTGTTATTATTCCTGCCGATTCTCCCTTTCATGATCTTGTCAATAATTTTGAAACGGCAAAAAGGCTTTTGGCGCTTGATCCGAAATCAAAACTTGATGTGGATCTTGAAATCGGCAGACTTCGACTGGCAGAAGTAAAAGATTTACAAAAGCGGGGTAAAAATACACAGGCGCAAAATCTTCTGGGCACCTTGCAAGGGGGACTTACCGCGGTCTCAAAAGAACCGGAACTTGCAAAAAACGCGACGGCACAAAACCAGCTTCAGGCAATTTCACAAACGAGGTTTGCAATTATGAGCGATGATCTCAAAAGCGCAAAAGGAAAAGATAAGATTGCAGCAATTAAAACAATCGCAACCGCAGCAAAAGAAACAATACGAAATATTGCGCCCAATCTTCCCGCGGCAACCAACGCGACAAACCCCGCTCAAAAACCGCTCATCGGCGAAATTATCAGCACTTCGGCAACCCAAGTAACCGTTAAAACAGCAGGCGGACAAGTCATAACTGTGCCGATCGGAAGTGCTGCGATAAAAGTTAAAAACAAAGAAACGGAGCCGTTGATTAGTCCGACTCCCGAAAATATTTCCGTCACCCCGTCTTCAACGCCCAATGTGCGCTCGTTGAAAGTCGGCACAACGGTTGCGCTGATCGGCTCAACAACCAACAATACGTTCTCCCCTTCACTTATTTTGACCAATATCCCCAAAGAACTTGCGGCTCCCCAGCCGGTAACCGTTGCGAAAGTTGATCCCAAAACAAGCGTTATGGTAGTTGTTGAAAACGGCGTCTTTACTCAGGTGAATGTGGGTAAAAATACTATTATAAAAGGAGCGGATACCGGTATCGAGTTAAGTCAAATCAAAGAGGGTGATGTAGTTGTAGTTCATGGTGAGCCGCTTACACCGACAAAACCGAAAAATCAACCGGAACCTACAAAATTACCAAATGGCACTACGCCTTCTCCGGCGTCTACCGACTCAGGCGGTCAGAGCGGTAATAGCTCTGCCGGCACGGCAACATTTTCTGTTGGAAGCACGACGCAGACAACAGGAAATTCTCAAGGCACGACAGGGGGAACAGGGACCGTTCAAACACAAACTGTCTCTGGACAAACCGGACAGACAAATCAAACAAGCGGAAAATCACAAACAGCCGGTGCTCCTACGGCAAATGCTCCACAGTCTCAACCCAAAGTTATTCAAAGCACATCAATACAAGTCGTTGAGAAAAAATCTGACGCGGGTAAATCCTCACCCCCACCCGCACAGCAACAACAATCAAAACCCGCGGAACAACCAAAACATGAAGACAATAAACCACAGCCCCAGCCGCAACAACAAACCGCCCCGGCACCCAAAGAGCAGAAAGTGGAAGATAAGAAGAAATAACGCTGAGCTTCAATTTAATTGTGGGACTTGGTTGAGGTATTTATTAGTGCACTATATCTGAAAATACAACCAAACGTTTGCTATAACTTTTCTTCGATCCTTCCCACACACCGTCGCACGTTATTAAGTTGAGGTGAGCAATATCATTAGCACTAAAAACTTCATCAGCATACCCCGGGTCATAGATGCGGCTTGTGCGAACTACAAATGTTATAGTTTTTCCTTTAGCATCCTCAATATATAACTTGTCACCCTCTTTAAGTTTGTATAAATCGCTAAATACCGCTGTTGCTCCATTTTCGCCATCAAAATGCCCGGCAATGACAGCACTGCCTCTCTCCCCGGGGTGCACACCAAGCTTAAACCACCCAACGTCAACGGTATTGCTTGGAACGTCCATTGCTCCTTCCGCTGTAACGCCAACTTGTTGAATGTTGGCACTAACATTGATCGCGGGTATCAACAGGCGCACCGGCAATTTTGCAGCGACATTAGTCACTACCTGACTTTGGGGTGTTGCGCTTTGCAATGCTGATTTTTGGGTAATACCAAGGTTCAGATGAAAAAGAAGCAATAGAGACGATACTGCAAAAACTACTATTTGTAACATTACTTCTGTGGCGTTTCACCGACGGCTTCGTCTGCTTGATCAGCATCGGCGTCGGACTTTGTCTTGTGGACGCGTCCGTCGATATGATTTGGCGGAGCGTATACGGTATAAATTTTAAGATCTACAGTGCCGGTATTGCGGAAATTGTGTTCGGTGCCGGGGACTACAACGGCAACGTCGCCGGGGCCGATCGGGAATGTCTTGCCGTCAAACTCGCCTTCGCCTGTTCCCGAAAGGAAAAAAAGCGTTTGCTCGGTATATTTGTGTGTTTCTTTCCCTACCTCGCCGCCGGGAGGTATGCTCATTACAACCAGCTGACTATTCTTGCCAGTAAATAAAACGCGACGAAA
This sequence comes from Saccharimonadales bacterium (SeqCode), assembly GCA_035479835.1. Lineage (GTDB taxonomy): Bacteria > Patescibacteriota > Microgenomatia > Levybacterales > UBA12049 > DATIIG01. The sequence goes on from DATIIG010000020.1 coordinate 8,962, forward strand.
ATTTACGTTTTCTTGAGTGTCTTTTAAAATATTAGTATGGTAGCTCATAGATTTGTTCTTCATGGTCGACGATGGAATTGATGGTTTTTGTTTAAGTACAACAATGAGAAATGCTGTAAACAGCGCAAGTGCTATAAGTACAAGTACTGGAAATAACCGTTTTGATAATTGTTCCCATTTCATTCTGTCCTGCCTAGTTTAAATTGAGCGTTTTCTTGAGATCGCAACAAGTGAGGCCGGAAGCAATATAACTATGCCGATCGGTACCCATGGGACATTGTTCTCATTTGGTGCAAGCCCTGTATTTGGCAGAAGCGGTCCGCCGACAAGCTTTGCCACTCCGCACGTTCCTATAGAGCAACTATCTGTGGGTGATATCAGAATCCAGATAGGTTGATTAGGAGGGAGAGCATTAAGAGTAGTTGAGAATCCTGTAACATTAGTACTATATATCCAATTTCCGTTTGTAAGACCATACCGAACAGTAAACGTGTTTATCCCGGCATATGGACCCCAACTGATAAAGATACTCGTGGGGCTGATCCTTCTCGATTCTATTATTACTGGTGTAACACAACTGAGAACAGGACAAACTTTAGAGCCTCCCGTAGAGGAAGAGGATGAGCTAGAGGATGAGCTAGAGGATGAGGAAGAGGAAGTGCACGTTGGTTTTGTAATGGTGGTCATATTTAATGCGGTTGTGGCATTTCTTGCGAGAAGTCTTCCCTGAACGTTTGAGCTACCGTTATCTGTGATTGCTGTTAAGGCTAGTATACTTCCTATAAAGGTAGTGCTCGTGCCAAGTGTTGCCGAGCTGGTTACTTGCCAAAAGACATTGCAGGCTTGTGCACCATTAACAAGTCGTACGACACTACTTGATGCAGTGACGAGATCGGATGTAGCTTGAAAAATCCAAACCGCAGTCGAGTCACCTTGGGCGTCAAGTGTCAAAGTGCCGGTCAGGTTAGCAGTTGCTGCA
>DATIIG010000021.1:0-2034 GCA_035479835.1 Saccharimonadales bacterium (SeqCode)
CTTCAGGCATTTTTGAGTGAAAAAGGGATGCTGACCCAAGGCTTTAACGACTCGGAGTTGATGCACCGGGCAATCAGGTATTTTTTAGTCCGCAAATACTCGCTTGAGCAGGCTTTGCAGGCGGCGTTCCCGCTTTTTACCGGCGCGTATTGCATTGTGGTTATGACAAAAAATAAACTCGCCGCCATGCGCGATCCCTACGGCATCAGGCCTTTTTCAATCGGCAAAATAAACGGCGGGTTTGTATTTGCATCTGAAACCTGCGCGTTTGACACAATCGGCGCGACATTTGTTCGCGACATTAAACCGGGAGAGCTGGTTGTTGCAAGCAGCAAAGGCCTTGAATCATTCACCCTTGCAAAGCCCACGCCAAAACTTGATATTTTTGAGTTTGTATATTTCTCGCGTCCCGACAGTATGCTTCTGGGCAAGCGCGTGTATAAGGTCCGCGAAAATCTGGGAAAAAACCTTGCCAAGGAATATCCGATCAAAGCCGATGTTGTTATTCCCGTCCCCGACTCATCAATTCCGGCCGCAATCGGCTACGCGCAAGCTCTGAAAATTCCGTTTGAGTTTGGCCTTATTAAAAACCGCTACATCGGCAGAACCTTTATTCTGCCCGATCAGAGAATGCGCGAAAGCGGCGTTTCCATGAAACTCAATCCCATTGCGGAAATAATAAAAGGCAAGCGTGTGGTCCTGGTTGACGACTCAATTGTTCGGGGAACAACAGCCAAAAAACTCATTCACATTGTTCGCAAAATGGGAGCAAAAGAAGTACATCTTCTCAGCAGCTGTCCCCCGCTCAAGTTTCCCGATTTTTACGGCATTGACACGCCTCATCAAAAACAACTGATCGCCGCAAACATGACCGTAGCACAAATTAAAAAATATATCGGCGCCGATTCGCTCTATTTCCTCTCCTACAAAGGCCTCATTGATGCAACCGAGCTTCCCGAAAACGTTTTTTGTACATCGTGTTTCACAGGAGATTATCCCATTGATATCGGCACAAACAAACGCACTATTCACTATTGATGCAAAAAAGAATAGCTGTTTTAGTTTCAAACGCAGGCAAGGGAAGCAATCTTCAGGCAATCATCAATGCCGTAGAAAAAAAAGAAATATCATGTAAAATCGCAGTTGTTGTCAGCGATAAGGAAGATGCGTATGGTTTAGTACGCTCAAAAAAACATAATATTCCCTCAGAAGTAAACAAAAACAAAGATAACCTTGTTCCACTGCTCAAAAAATATAAAGTAGACTATGTCATTCTTACTGGTTGGAAACAGTTTATGACAGATGGTTTTATAGACACCTACAAAAATAAAATTCTAAACTTGCACCCCGGATTAATTCCTGATGTCATAAACGGCGTTGTAAAAAACCCTGATGGAACAATTGGTTTGTGGAATAAAGGAAAATTTACCGACAAAGCGTTACAAAATTTTTTTGATCAAAAAACAACCTATGCAGGCTCATCAATTCATTTTTTGACGCATGAGTTTGATTTCGGACCTGTTTTGGGAAGGTGCTTTGAAAAAATAAAACGGGGTGATACAATCGATTCCCTTTATAAACGTTTGAAGGTAAAAGAAAACAAATTATATGTTAATGTGTTAAAGAAACTATGCCAGTAAAAGAAGTACTACAGAAAGGCGCGGAGGTTTTAACAACAAAATGTAAACCTGTTGTTGATTTCTCAGCAGCACAGGCAGTTGTTGATGATCTTGGAGACACAATAGATTATCTAAAAACTACCTACGGATTCGATCGAGGCATTGGACTTGCTGCTCCGCAGATTGGACAATCTCTTCGCATAACTGTTGCGGAAAATCCTCAACGAGAAAGGTTTATTTTTATAAATCCTGAGATTGTTGAACACTCTGGAACAAAGATTCCCACCCGAGAAGGTTGTATAAGTTTTTTCCAATATAGAGGAAACGTTCCTCGGTACGATTCTGTGAAAATAAAAGCATTTGACCGCACCGGTAAAGAGTATGTCCTAGATGCAGATGGAGATTTTGCAATGCT
>DATIIG010000022.1:0-6431 GCA_035479835.1 Saccharimonadales bacterium (SeqCode)
ATCTGCCATTGTCAGCAGTCCCGACAAAATCGGCAACCGATGCGGATGGCACGAGTCTTTTTTTGTAAACCATAAATTAAGTTAAAAGTGAAAAAGCTTGGACGTCATTGCTGTTTTGGGAACTATTGAAAGAAGATCAAAGCGATATCCGTCCACATTACACCATAAGTTTTATTAAAAGTCAAGAAGTAAACTTTCAAATTCCACGTAAGGAAATTGTAAGAAATAATATTTGGCTCTTGACATATCCCATAAGTGTGATATATACTCTCGCCAACACTGCCTCAATACTCCGTGTCCGGAGAAGCAGTGTTTTTTATTTTTTTTAGACTTAATGAAAAAACTATTGACATTATTTTTACTTGCAGCAGTCCTTCTTTTGGGAAGTGCCGCAACAGCATACGCAACCTCTACTACATGCCAACCCATTTATGGAGGTGGACAAAATTGCGTATCAACCGGACTTACCTTAACAAAGATGGTACAAAATCCCCAGACCGGTGCATTTGTCAATAACTTAAGCGCCAACGATCCGCGCTTTTCTCCGGGACAGACGGTAAACTTTCAACTTTCTGTGACCAACAATGGCAGCACACAAATTGGAACGGTAACGGTAAAAGACACTTTCCCTCAGTTTGTTACCTTTGCTTCAGGCCCGGGTACATTTGATTCAGGAAGCAATACGTTAACCTTTACTATGACTAACCTTGCCGCAGGAGAAACTCGAACGGTGAATTTATCAGGGACCGTGGCAGGAGCAAACAGTCTTCCCTCTGATCAAGGCATCACATGCCCGGTCAATCAGGCAAATGCAACAGCAGACAACGGGCAAACAGCGCAAGCATCATCGCAGCTTTGTATTCAAAAACAGGGAGTACCTACAGCGAATGTCCCGACAAAAGGCGGATTGACCGTATTTCCGGCTCCGACAGTAACAACAACTCCTCCGACCGGTCCTGAGGCACTGGCACTTTTGGGACTTATCCCAACAGCTGCAGCGGGATTTGTTCTTCGCAAAAAATCCTAACTTCCCAATACTTTCACCGGTTTTGTGTAGCGCTCCTGTGAGCTTTTGACAACTTTGTCTCTGTTTTGCGTCACGCTTTGAGGCAAAGGCAGCGTGTAACAGAGAAACGGCGCCTGCGTAATTCCGTCAATTGCCAGTTTTATAATCGCCTGATAATTGCCAAGTGCCAAAAGATCTTTATCTTCAAACCGCTCTCCGAACTCTTTTGCCATGTACGGCGCGTCCTGTGCTCCGATAATAAAGGTTAACATCGTTCCCGCATTTCCGAAAATTGCCGCCCGAACATCTTCGGGAATTTGCGCAATGTACTGATTGGCAAGAATGAGATCAAGATGATATTTTCTGGCTTCGGAGAGAATTTTGATAAAGCTTGTTGTTGCGAAATTTTGAAACTCGTCAACGTAGAGGTAAAAATCGCGCCGCTCTGCTTCCGGCTGGTTGACTCTGTTCATGGCTGCCAATTGAATTTTGGTAATCGTCATTGCTCCCAAAAGTGCCGCGTTATCTTCTCCCAAGCGTCCCTGCGACAAATTCAACAGTAAAATTTTTCCCTCATTCATGATTTTTTCAAGATCAATTGTTGATTTGGGATTTTGGATAATATTTCGGATAACCTGAGATGAGATGAACTGGCCGACTTTGTTAAGAATCGGCGACATCGCTTCACTTTTCAAGCGAGCGGGCATTTGCTCAAACTCATTCACCCAGAAATTGCGAAGCACCGGATCATGCATCTGCTCAATCGCTTTTTTTCGAAACACGTCATTTGTCAGAATTTCAGGAACCATAAGAAGCGTGGCATTTGGCAAATCAATAACGCTTAAAATTGAATTTCTCAGAATATACTCAAGCCGCGGCCCCCACGTATTTGCGTACAGTTTTTTGAAAATCGCGACAATTCCCGAAACCACCAGCTCTTTTTGTGCGGGGTTTTGCACCTCAAGCGGATTAAACCCGAATGCGTGGCTCGGATCGGAGGGATCAAGATAGACAACGTCATTGACGCGGTATGAAGGAACATAGCTAAGGAGTATTTCGCACAAATCTCCGTGCGGATCGATAACGGCAAACCCGCGCCTGTTTCGCATGTCATCAATTGCCATGTTGGCAATCAGCGTTGATTTACCCGTTCCGGTTTTTCCGATTACATATACATGTTTTCGCCTATCCTGACCTTTTATGCCAAAAATGGTGGGTTTGTTTTTAAATTCGGTGCGGGCAAAAAAATTGATCTCTTTCTTGTCATCTTCCGTTGCTCCTTGGGCAACCGGAAGCATTTCGGGCGGATCGGAGAGAATTGTTTTATGCCATGAAATATTGTGAATTTTTGAGAGTTTTTCGGTTGGAAAATGATAGAGCGTGGCAATTTCCATGACATTTAAAATCTGCTTGGTCGGCATAAAGTATTTACTTCTCTTTTCCATTGCTTTGATCAAACGGCGCTTCTGCCAGCCGATCGGGCGGCGAAAGTAAAACGCATTGCCTGAGGGATTGTTAAATGAAGAAAAGCTGTTGGCTATTTCAAATAAAAACTGATACGAACGCTCTTTGGTTTGGCTTGAAACGCCGATGCGGATTGCGGTTTTAAATCCGTTGTATGAAATTTTTTCCGCGATGACTTTTGTATAGGGATTGCTGACGGTTGTACCTGAGCTGTCTTTATGTTTGTCAACTGCCGCGTGCTGACCTTTTGACTGCCAACCATTGCTCACCGGAACCAAAAGAAACTGCACCGCCACGCTGTCCCCCGGCTGCGCTTTTGACAAAACTCCCAAAACCGATGAGAGTGGATCAACATCTTTAAAGTCTTTGTATGATTTCAGAGGATACAAATAGCTATGAGAAAGCTTGAGCTGTCCGGCGCAGAGTGTGGTAGTTTCCAAAACTTCGCTTATATAGTCGTTGCTTTTGACAATAAGAGATTTGGGATACTGAGCGGTGAGCTGACTTTCGATAAATGATTGATAGCGAACGGGAATACTTATGTAGAAATGAATGAGCTGGTCTATCACCGCGATTTCAAAGCTGATCGGCACTCCGCGGCGGATAAGCAGAAAATATCGTTTTTTTAAATTGGTTAAGCTTGCGAGAAACTGCACCATCGCCTCAGGCGTCTCCTCACCCGTTCGCGATGTTTTTATTTCCAAAAGAATACGGTCAGTAAGCTTTGTATTTTTTGGCTTCATGCACTAATCATAGTAAAAAGCCTATCGCATTGCAAATCCGGGCACAGAAACTTATAATACCCACTTTTAAAAAGGAAATTGACATATGCTAAGTCCTATAATATAATACTTCTCTATGCAAAAGGTCGTTTTGCTTCTCTTTACTTTTATTCTGCTCGCCTTTTCGCTGATACATGCGCCCAAAGCGTTTGCGCTTTCCGCGGGTTTTAAAAAAACGCTTGTGGCAAGCGGATTTGATCAGCCCACGACCTTCACCCAAACACCTGATGGGAGAATTTTGGTTTTGGAAAAAACCGGCGCGATAAAAGTTATCAAAAATGGAAGCGTGCTTTCTGCGCCAATGCTTAAGCTTCCCGTTGACACAACCGGCGAGCGCGGACTTTTGGGCATCGCACTTGATCCCTCTTTTGCAAGTAACAACCTTTTTTATATCTATTATGTCAATCAAACCCCCCTTGAAATTCGTGTATCAAGGTTCCATGCAAACGCAGATACTGCCGACCCCGCAAGTGAGCAGATTCTGCTTCGCTCAACCCAAACACTGAATAACTTTCACATGGCCGGAACACTGCGGTTTGGACCCGATGGAAAGCTATGGATTAGTGTGGGCAATAACTCAATCAACAGTAACTCGCAGGATCTCTCCAACATTCACGGAAAAATTCTTCGCATCAACAAAGACGGCACCATTCCCTCTGATAATCCGTTTTTCGGTGTTGCCGGAACCAAAGGTGAAATTTGGGCGTATGGTTTTCGCAACCCGTTTCGATTCAACTTTTTGCCCGACGGCAGACCGATTGTCGGTGATGTAGGTGAAAACGCGACTGAGGAAGTTGATATCATTGAAAAAGGCGGTAATTACGGCTGGCCCTTTGTCGAGGGACCATGCACCAATTGTCCGTATATCAATCCTGTTTTTAGCTATAATCACACTTCCTCGCAGTCCGGTGCGGTTATTGGCGGATTTGTATATAACGCAACTGCTACAACAGCCAATGCGTTTCCGAGTAGCTTTAACAACACCTATTTCTATGGCGATTATGTACGCGGCATTATTCGTCAAGTAAAGCTTGACAATGAAGGTGATTATATTTCCGATCAGGATTTTGATCCCTCTGCCGGCATCATAGCCGATTTGCAGCAAGGCGCGGATGGAAGCTTATATTTCATAAACATTTTTCCCGGAGAACTTTACAAAGTAACCTATACATCCCAGAACCTGCCGCCAACTGCCAAGATAACGGCAACACCCCAAGGTGGTCTCTCTCCCCTTTCTGTGTCATTCTCAAGTAACGGCTCATCTGATCCCCAAAATCTTCCGCTTTCATACAACTGGGACTTTGGCGACGGCTTAAGTTCGATTGAACAAAATCCGACCCACATATACCAAACAAACGGCACATTTACCGCAACACTTACCGTAAGCAATGGAGCACAAACAAGCAGTCCTGTTTCAAAAACTATTATCGTTGGTGATGCTCCCCCTCAAGCAAGCATAACAAGTCCGACCGCGGATCAAAAATACAATGCAGGCGATGTTATATCCTATAGCGGTAGTGCGACCGATCTTGAAGATGGAAATTTACCCGCAAGCGCGTACTCTTGGACCATCATTTTTCATCACAATACGCATATTCATCCGTTTCTGGGTCCCATTACCGGCAAAAACGGCACGTTTACTATTCCAAACACGGGAGAAGCCTCGGCAGATACGTGGTATGAAATTGATTTAACCGTTACCGATTCACGTGGTCTTACCGATACAAAAACTATAGCAATACATCCAAATGTAATAAACCTTACTTTTACGTCCGCTCCTTCCGGCTTGAGCTTTACGCTTGATGGCATTCCTCATACTACTCCCTACACCACCCCATCGGTTGTAGGATTTTTACATACCCTTGATACGCCAACACCGCAGACGCTGAGTGGAACAAGCTATGCATTTGCATCATGGTCAGATAGCGGAGCAAAATCTCACCAAATCACTACCCCCGCGGTAGACACATCGTATCAGGCAAATTTTACCAGTGCCGGAGCCGGAGCGGGAACGCTTCATTTTCGTATTCGCCAGTTTAGTCCCGATGGGTCAGCCACAGGTTTTATAAACGGCGCGACTGTCAAAGTTACCGATCCGACCGGTCAAACTGTATTTGCAACAGCGACCTCGGCAAAATTTGGAAGCGATGACGGATGGGCAAATTTTGATAATATTCAGGCAGGAACGTATGGAATTCTTGCTTACAAACAAGGCTTTACGGGCTTTTGGCATCAAACCACCTGCGCCGGTTCGGGAACAACGACAAACGCGACAATTAAAAATTCCATTACCGAAAGCCAAATAGCCGCATTTAAACAGGATGTTACGATATCGCCAAACCAGATTACGTGGTGTCAGGATTTGGGACTCAAATCCGCAGGTGCCGGCAATTTGTTTTTCCGCGTACAGCTTATGGGACGAAATTCCCAAAGTACCGCGGCAGGGTATGTTCCCATGGGAGGCGTCAATGACGCGACGGTCAAACTTCTTGATGCAACCGGCAGCGCTGTTTTACAAACAACGACTTCAGCGCCCTCAGGCAGCGCGGACGGATGGGTATTTTTCACCGGTGTTCCCGCCGGAAACTACAGTATCCTTGCATACAAAAGCGGGTTTGTCGGTTTTTGGAAGCAGACCGATTGCAGCGGAACGCAATCCATAAACGCAACTGTTCAAAACGCAAATACCGAAGGAAATCAGGCCGCATACAATAACCAAGTTACGATTGTTGGCGGAGCCACAACATACTGCATGGATCTAGGGCTTAAAGGATTTGGCAGCGTCAAGTTTCGTGTTCGTGAATTTGATACAAACGGAGTGTTCACGGGCAATTTTATAAACGGCGCGACGGCAAAACTTACCGATGGCGCAGGAAATACCGTGTATGCCACCACGACGTCTCAACAAGTTAACGGACAAGACGGGTGGGTCATTTTTAACAACGTTGAGTCAAGTATATACACAGGAGCAATGGCGTATAAAACCGGCTTGGCAGGGTTTTGGAAACAAACCGATTGCAACGGAACAGGTGTAACCGACAGCGCAACGATTACCAATGCAAATACCGCATCACAAACCGCGGGTTGGCAATCAAGTGACAATGTAAGCCCGGGTCAAATTACCTGGTGTAAAGATATAGGGCTGCAAAACGGCGGGGTCCAAAATCAGCGCGGGAGTT
>DATIIG010000023.1:0-3465 GCA_035479835.1 Saccharimonadales bacterium (SeqCode)
GAGCGCAAAATTTCGCATGAGTCACCGCTTGGAAAAGCATTGGTGGGTAAAAAAGCAGGAGAGTCAGTTGAGGTCTCCGCCCCCGCCGGTACCATCCGCTATACTATTGTATCTGTTAACTAGTTTCCTCTTAAATTTTCCTTGCAAAAGATTTGGTAGAGTGATAGGCTTGAGGTATGCCCACCGCGTTTCCGACTATTCACAAAGATCCCAGTAAGTTTAAAAAAACTCCTAATCTTCCCGATTACGAAGCCGCGTATAAAACATTTTCCTGGGAAGCTGTAGAAAAAGAAAACATCGCGTATTTTCTTGACGGCACAATCAATGCCGCATACAACGTAATTGACAAACACGCGAAATCGGACAAAGCAAATAAAACCGCGCTTCTCTATGAAGGCGCGAAAGGTGAAAAAGAAACATATTCCTTTTCCGATTTATCATTGCTTTCCAACAAATTTGCAAATGTTTTAGTTTCACAAGGCGTTGTAAAAAGCGACCGCGTTTTTATTTTTCTGCCTCCCATTCCGGAGCGCTACGTCGCATTCCTGGGAATTCTCAAAACAGGCGCAATTGCAGGAACGATGTTTGCGGCGTTTCAGGAAAACGCGCTTTTGGACCGTTTGGCGGACTCAGGCGCGAAAATTGTTGTGACTAATGCAGATCTTTTTCCACGCATCCAAAAACTCTGGGACAAACTACCAAAACTTGAAAAAGTAATTCTTATTGAGCGGGACATGACAACGCCGCCGCAGGAGCCGCGTTTAATTTTTTACAATGCCGAAATGGCAAAAGCACCCGAAACCTTTGAAATAGCGCATATGAAAAAAGAAGATCCAGCGTACATGCTCTACACATCGGGAACAACCGGCAAGCCCAAAGGCGTTGTGCACGCGCACCATGATGTTTTGCAGGCGATGCTTACCACAAAATATGTTTTGGATGTGCATGACGATGATATTTACTGGTGCACCGCGGACATGGGCTGGGTGACGGGAGTTGTATACGGCGTTTTGGGAATTTGGGGAGTCGGCGGTACGTCGGTAATTTTTGAGGGAAGATTTTCAGCAGACGGGTGGTACAAAATTTTACAGGATTATAAAGTCACGGTCTGGTACACCGCGCCAACGGCAATCCGAATGCTCATGAGCGCAAACATTGATTTAAAACAATTTAATCTCTCAAATTTGCGGCATTTATGTAGTGTGGGAGAACCGCTTAATCCGGAAGCGGTTGAATGGGGAATAAAAGCGCTTGGACTGGCGTTTCACGACAGTTGGTGGCAGACGGAGCTTGGCAGCATTTGTATTACCAATTTTCCGACCCTTGATGTAAAACCGGGATCAATGGGAAAACCGTTTCTGGGCGTTGTCGCGGCAGTTGTTGATGAAAACGGTAAAGAAGTTGCGGTGGGGACAGAAGGCGATTTGGCGCTAAAACCTGAGAGCGTTTCTTCTATCATGAAACAGATCTGGCAAAACGAGGAAAAGTATAAATCGTATTTTGCAAACGGCTGGTATATTTCAGGCGACCGCGCGACAAAAGATAGTGACGGATATTTCTGGTTCGTCGGCAGAGCGGATGATGTCATAAAAGTTTCAGGGGAGCGCATCGGGCCGTTTGAAATAGAAAGCACTTTGATTGAATGTCCGGAGGTTGTGGAAGCAGGAGCAATCGGAAAGCCTGATGAACTTCGGGGAGAAATTATCAAAGCGTTTGTGGTTTTGAAACCGGGCGTTTTGCCATCGGAAGATCTTAAGCAAAAGCTGATGATGTATGTGAAGCAGCATTTGGCAGGACACGCGTATCCGCGGGAAATTGAGTTTATTGATAAACTGCCCAAAACCAGATCAGGTAAAATCATGCGCAGGATTTTGAAAGCAAAAGAACTGGGACAGCCCATCGGCGACACCTCAACGCTTGAGGACTATTAAACTGCAAACTACCTCTTATTTTTGAATTGGTATATAATAGGCATATGTTTTGGGCGGATCAGATTGCGGAAGAAATTATAAAATCGGGTAAATACAAACCGTATTGGGTAGACGATATGAAAACGCCCTCGGGTAAAATTCATGTCGGAGCACTGCGGGGAGTTGTTGTGCATGATTTGGTGTATAGAGCGCTGCTTGATCAAAAAAAGAAAGCAACCTATACCTATGTTTTTGAAAATCATGACCCGATGGACGCTCTGCCGGTATATCTTTCTAAAGAAAAATTCGAAAAATATCTTGGCATGCCACTCTATAAAGTTCCTTCGCCGGATCTAAAGTTCGAAAATTATGCCACGTATTACGCAGAGGATTTTAAAAAAGTATTTAATGCCATCGGCTGCAATCCGCAAATACTTTGGACTACCGATTTGTATCTTTCCGGCAGAATGAATGAGGGAATTAAAATCTGCCTGGATAATGCCGCGGAAATCCGCAAAATTTATGAAGAATTGTATAAAAAAGTAATTCCCGATGACTGGTACCCATTCCAGGTTTATTGCCCTAAATGCGGGAAAGTTTCTACAACTAAAGTATTTGATTGGGACGGAAAAGAAGTTTCTTTTATTTGCAACATCGAGGGACTCAAATGGACAAAAGGATGTGGTTATAAGGGAAAAATATCACCGCTTAGCCCGACAAAAGAAGGCGACATTGCCGGAAAATTACCATGGAAAGTTGAGTGGCCCGCAAAATGGAGAACAATCGGCGTGACAATTGAAGGAGCAGGAAAAGATCACATGAGCCGCGGCGGATCACATGATCTGGCATCACTTGTTTGCCAGCGCGTTTTGCATTATCCGGTTCCATACCCGGTTGCGTATGAATGGTTTCTTATAGGCGGGCGGAAAATGTCTACATCAAAAGGTGTCGGGTCGAGCGCTTCAGACATACTTGAAATTTTACCTCCCGAACTTTTACGATTTCTCATGGTGAAAACAAAAATTAATCAGCAGATAAATTTTGATCCGCAGGGAGAAATAATACCCAAGCTATTTGATGACTATCAAAAAGCAGCGGAAGCGTATTTTTCAAAAAGCGATGAAGACCTTGGCCGCGTTTTTGAATTATCTCAGATTGATAAAATAAAAAAACCGCCTGCGGTACGATTCTCTGTTCTTACCCAATGGGTGCAGATGCCAAACATGGAAGAGGAAATAAAAAAAGAGGGTTTGGAGGAATGGGCAAAGTACGCGCGGGTGTGGACGCAGCGGTACGCGCCGGAGTCGGAAAAGTTTCTTGTGCAAAAAGAACTGCCTGATGTTGCAAAAAATTTATCAAAAGAGCAAAAAGCATTTTTACAAAAAGTTTCAGGGGAACTTGAGAAAAATTGGGAAGCGGAAGTTTTTCAAAAAACAATTTTTGAATGGGCAAAAGAACTGGGAGTTTCATCAAAAGATGCTTTTGCCGCAATTTATCTGACACTTATCGGTAAAGATCACGGTCCGAAAGCCGGCTGGCTCATTTTGTCGCTTGA